>JBKJYX010000108.1:0-11872 GCA_046715575.1 Sphingomicrobium sp.
GCTTCGTCGCCGGCCGAAGGCGGTCACGACCACGGCCCGCAGCTTGGCCAGTTAGCCTTCCAGTCGACCTGCAATCCGAACGCGCAGGCACTTCTGGAGCAAGGCCTCGGCTGGCTTCACTCGTTCGAATATGCGCCGGCCGAGCAGGCGTTCGCCGGGGCAGCGGAGGTCGACCCCAAGTGCGGAATCGCTTTTTGGGGCGTGGCGATGAGCAATTATCACCCGTTGTGGGCGCCCCCGACTGCCGCCGAGCTTGAAAAGGGGCGGGCCGCGGTAGCCAAGGCGCGCGCGGCGGGCGGCAGCAAGCGCGAGCAGGATTATGTCGCCGCGATCGGTACCTTCTATGCCGATTCCGACCGCGTCGACCACAAGACCCGGGCGCTCGCATACACTGCGGCGATGGAGCAGCTTCACCGGCGCTACCCCGCCGACGACGAGGCGGCGGTATTCCACGCGCTGTCCCTCGTCGCCGCCGGAACGATGGACGACGACCCGGCATTCGAGCGCGAGAAAGCGGCAGCGGCGATCCTGAACTCGGTGATGACGCGCCGGCCGCAACATCCTGGCGTCGCGCATTACCTGATCCACGGATTTGATTATCCACAGCTGGCAACGCTTGGGCTCGATGCGGCCCGGCGCTATGCCAGCATTGCGCCGGCCTCCGCCCATGCGCAGCACATGCCGTCGCACATCTTCATCCGGCTCGGCCTGTGGGACGAGGCAATCAAGTCGAACCTGGCCGCAGACGCGGCCGGCCGCGCCTACGCGAGGTTGAAGGGCTTGCCCGGCGAGTGGGACCAGCGCCTGCACGCGATGGATTATCTGGCTTATGGATATCTGCAGACCGGGCAGGATCGCGAGGCGGAGCGCATTCTCGTGGAGCTGAACGCAATGAAGAGCGTCGAGCCGCCCGCATTCACGGTCGGCTATGCCGCAACGGCGATTCCGGCACGCCTGGTGCTCGAGCGCCGCCAGTGGAAAGAAGCGGCCGCTCTCGAGCTGCACGAAAATGTGCGCGGTTTCGCGCCGCTCGACAAGTTTGCCTGGGGCCAGGCGCACATCCACTTTGCACGCGCGATCGGGGCGGCGCGCAGCGGCAACCCCGCACAGGCGCGCACCGAAGTCGCCCAGCTCAACGCCATCGAGCAATCGATCGTCGTCCCGCCGGGAACTTATGATTGGCGCAAGCAGGTGTTGATCGAGCGCCAGGTCGCGGAGGCCTGGCTCGCTTTTGCCGATAGGCGGAAAGACGAGGCGCTGGGCAAGATGCGCGCGGTCGCCGATCTCGACGACGCGACCGAAAAGCACCCGGTCACTCCCGGAGCGGTGCTTCCGGCGCGAGAACAACTCGGCGAACTGCTGCTGGAGCTTGGGCGTCCGACCGAAGCGATGCGCGAATTTGAAGCCGCGCTGGTCCGGTCTCCGCGCCGCTTGGCTGCGCTGTACGGCGCGGCGCGGGCTGCAAAGCTTGCGGGGAACGCCAGTGAAGCAAGCCGTTACTTTGCCGCTGTGCTGGAGGTCGCCGGAAAGGGCGACGGCCTCCGCGCCGAGGTGCGCGAAGCCAGGGCGCACGTCGCCCAGCAGGCAGCACGCTGAGCGCGCCGCTCGGACGTCCGAGCGCATGGTAGGAAATTAACCGTCGTCGAGTTACACTCGGGGCACGATGGGACGGGTGATTCAGTTCGAAGAGCGGGCGGTCGCGCATCTGCGTGAGCGCCTTGGCGTCATCGAGGAAGCCAACCAGGATTTGATCGCCTTTGCACGCGGCCATTCGGGCGCGGTGTCGGCGATCCATGCGGCGGTGATTGCGGCGCTCGAGGCCGACAGCATCGAAGCGCTGTTCCACGTCGTGACGCAGGAATGGCCGCTGATCCTCGGCATCGACGCGGTGGCGCTGTCGCTGATCGTCGGCGACCAGGGATTCCGCGCCGACGGCAACGGCGTGCAAATGGTCGAGCCGCAGATTTTGCAGCGCGCGATCGAGCAGGTCGACGGCGTCGAAATGCGCACCGTGGAGCGCGGACATCCCTTGTTCGGGCCGGCCTGCGACCTGATCCGCGCCGAGGCGCTGATCCGGATCGATTGCGAGCCGCCGCTGCCGACCGGGCTGATCGCATTAGGCCAGCGCACGACCCAGAGCATCGATGCGCGGCACGGTTCGGAATTGCTGATGTTCCTTGGCCGCAGCCTTGGCGCTATGATCCGCCGGTGGCTGATCGAACCTCCCCGCCCGACGAGCTGACGGATCGGCATCCAGCGCGGGAATTGGCCGCGCGCTGGGGCTCCTATCTCCAACACGACCGCCGGCGATCGCCGCACACGGTGCGCGCTTACGTTGCCACCGCGCACCGCTTCGTCGATTTCCTCGGCCGCTATCGCGGCGAGCAGATCGGGCGATTTGCGCTGCTGGCGCTCAATGCAACGGACTTGCGCGCATTCCTGGCCGACCGGCGCGGCAGCGGTTTGGGAGCGTCCTCGGCGGCGCGCGAGTTGTCGGCGGTGCGGGCGTTCCTCAATTATGCGGCCGATCAGGAAGGACAGGCGGCGCAATTGCCGCGCACCCGCGCGCCCAAGCGTCCGCGGACCTTGCCGCGCCCGGCTTCGCCCGAAGACGCAATGGGGCTGGCGCATGACGCGGCCGCGGGGGCCTCGGTCGAATGGATTGGAGCCCGCGACCTGGCGATCCTGCTGTTGCTCTACGGCGCGGGGCTGCGGGTTGCTGAGGCACTTTCGCTGAACGCACGGGCACTGCCGATCGGACCTTCGATCCAAGTCGTTGGCAAACGGTCTAAATCGCGCGTGGTACCAATCGTGCCGGCGGTGGCGCAGGCAATCGAGGATTATGTGCGGCAATGCCCTTATCCGCTGGAGGGCGACGTGCCGTTGTTCGTCGGTGCGCGGGGAGGGCCGTTGAATGGCGATCTGGTGCGGCGGGCGGTGCGCGCGGCGCGCAATCGGCTGGGGCTGCCCGACAGCTTGACCCCACACGCGCTCCGCCACAGCTTCGCGACCCACTTGCTGGCGCGCGGGGCCGATCTTCGCGCGCTGCAGGAGCTGCTCGGCCATGCCAGCCTGTCGTCGACGCAGATCTACACCGCGGTCGATGCCGCGCGCTTGCTCGACGTCTATCGGCACGCCCATCCACGGGCTTGAAATTATGTTGAACTCGCCGCGGCGGAACCGACCAGGGGGGAAAGAGCCGGCGCTTCGCCGCGACTCCACATGGCCTAGTCAGCTGGCCACCGACAGTCCACCGAACAACCAACTTGGTGATAATCTAAATTAAGGCAATGCCAGTTGTTATAGGTTTGTTGATCCAGTTTGGATCATTCCCCTGAGCTCTTCTGGTGGCGGTGGGTCCACAACCGCCACCCATAGCCGACGGCCAGGACGATCAGCACTGCGTTGGACACCGGGCCGATCATCCGGTCGACCTCGCTGACATTTTCCTGGAGCTTGTAGCCGGCGCCGGCGAGGACCGCGGTCCAGGTGGCCGTGCCGATGAGCGAGGCGATGAAAAAGGTTCGGAAGCGCAGTTTCAGCAAGCCGGCGGGCACCGACACGAGCGACCGGATCGTCGGCAACAGGCGGCCCAGCAAGACGAAGGCCATGCCGTGCAGCGCGAACCAGTGCTGGGCGCGCTGGACTTCGGGCCAGCTGACCGTCAGCCAACGGCCATAGCGAGTGATCAACGGCTTCAAGCGGTCGACGCCCAGAGCGCGGGCAGCGAGATACCAGACGGTGTTGCCGAGCATCGCGCCGGCGGTGCCCGAGGCGACCACGGGCCAGAAGCCGAGCTTGCCCTGCGCCGCGGCGACGCCGGCGACCGGCATGATCACTTCCGAAGGGATCGGCGGGAAGATGGTTTCGAGAAACATCAGGAACGCGACGCCGAGATAGCCCGATTGCTCGATCAGACGGACGACCCAGTCGCTCATCTGCTTAGGATTTCCTGCGGGCGGCGAGACGGACTTCGATCGCGTCCCAGATCAGCGCCGGAGTGTCCGAGCCGTTGAATTTGTCGATGGCGACGATGCCGGTCGGCGAGGTGACGTTGATCTCGGTCAGCCACTTGCCGCCGATCACGTCGATGCCGACGAAGAGCAGCCCGCGGCGCTTGAGCTCGGGGCCAAGCGCGGCGCAGATTTCGCGCTCGGTCTGGGTGAGCTCGGTCGCTTCCGCGGTTCCGCCCAGAGCGAGGTTGGAGCGGATTTCACCGGTGCCTGGCCGACGATTGATCGCGCCGGCGACTTCACCCTCGACAAGCACGATCCGTTTATCGCCTTGGGCGACTTCCGGGACGAAGGCCTGCAGCACGTGGGGCTCGCGATAGGTCGCGTTGAACAATTCCATCAGCGGCGCCAGGTTGGCGCCGTCCCGGCCAATCTTGAACACCGCTTTGCCGGCATTGCCGTGGAGGGGCTTCAGAACCGCTTCGCCATGCTGCTCCATAAACTTGCTAGCGAAACCGAGCGAGCGCGTCAAGGCGGTGGGCGGCATGAATTGCGCAAAATCGAGCACCCACAGCTTCTCCGGCGCGTTGCGGACGGCGCCTGGGTCGTTGACGACCAGCGTCTCGCCCTGAATTCGCTCGAGCAAGTGGGTGGCCGTGATGTAACCGAGATCGAACGGAGGATCCTGCCGCATCAGCACGACCTCGACGTCGCGGCCAAGATCGAGGATCGCGAACTCTCCGAGGCGGAAATGATCGCCGGGCACGGCCTGGACGCTGACCTCATGTGCCCCGGCGTAAAGTCGGCCGTCGGCGTAGGTCAGCGCGTCTGCCGGATAATGGTACATCCGGTGGCCGAGCTCCTGCGCCTTGAGCATCAGCGCGAAGGTCGAGTCCCCGGCGATGCCGATCCCCTCGAGCGGGTCCATCTGGAATGCAACTCGGAGCGGCATGGCCGGGCGCCTAGGCGAGCCGCCGGCCTTTGTCACCCCGTGCTTTGTCACCCTTGCCAGATGTCGGCGAGGTGGCGGGGCAGGCGGTGCGGGACGATGAAAATGGCGTCGATGCGCATCTCGTCGCCATCGCGGAGAAAGCACTGGGCGAGGCGCTCGGCGGCGACCGCGACCCGGCGCAAGCGGTAGGCATCGAGCGAGAAAGCGGCGGCGTCTTCGGTCGCGCGCGCTTTCACCTCGACGAAAGCCAGCGTGCGGCCGCGCCGGGCGACGATGTCCACTTCCCCGCCGGGGACCCGGGCGCGCCGGGCGAGGATCCGCCAGCCGTGCAGTCGAAGCCAAAGCGCGGCGATGGTCTCAGCGCCCCGGCCGCGCTTTTCGGCTTTGTAGCGGTTCACTTGACCGCCCGTTGAAGCGCGCGAGCGTAGGCTCGTTTTTTCGGCACGTTCAATCGTTCGGCGACGGCGGCCGCGGCGCGCGAAGGTGACAGGCGGGCGAGTGCCTCGTCGAGCGCCTCATCGAGGTCCGCTTCGCTCGCTGCCTCGCTTGCGAGCGGAGGACCGACGACGATCACGATTTCGCCCTTGGGAGCGGTCGCAGCATAGCGCTCCGCAAGCTCGGCTAGCGTGCCGGTCACGCATTCCTCGTGCAGCTTGGTAATTTCGCGCGCAACGGCGGCGTCGCGCGGGCCGAGCTGGGCAGCGAGGTCGGCGAGCGTGCCGCCCAACCGCGGTCCGCTTTCGTAAAACACGAGCGTGGCCCGGACGGCGGCGACCTCGGCGATAACGTCGCCGCGCGCCTTGGCCTTGGCCGGCAGGAAGCCCAAAAACAGGAAGCGGTCGGTCGGCAGGCCGGCAAGAGTCAGCGCGGCGATCACGGCGCTTGGCCCAGGCACGGTGTGCACGGCATGGCCGGCGGCGCGCGCGGCGCGGACCAGTTTGTAGCCGGGATCGGAAATGAGCGGGGTTCCGGCGTCGCTGATCAGCACAATCGCCTCGCTGCCGAGGCGGGCGACGATCGCGGCGCGCACGGCCTCGCTCGAATGGTCGTGGTAGGTGGACATCGGCGCTTTGGACCCGACGCGCGCCAGGAGCTTGGCGCTGACCCTTTTGTCCTCGGCGAGGATGCGGTCGGCGCGGCGCAAAGTCTCGGCCGCGCGCGGCGACAGATCACCCAGGTTCCCGATCGGCGTCGCCACCACATAGAGGCCGGGGGGTAGGCGCGGGTCCATATAAACCCGAGCATCGCACCATCACCGCCGCAGCCGCAAGCGGGACCCGGTTGATCGATCTTGACAAGCTACTTCACAACCGCGCGGAAAAGAGTCATTCTTCCGTCATTGCGGGGTGTGGGGCGTAAGCGAAATGATGACAGCAGTCTTCGTAGCAGCGCTTCTGCAGAGCGCCGCGATCAATAGTCAGCGCGATGCTTTTTTGGCGTGCCTCAAATCGGGCATGCAAACCGCTAACTCGCAAAAGATGCCGGCCGCGTCGTTCGAAGCGTTTCTCCGGCAGAACTGCGCCGCGGTCGAGACTAGCTTCCAGGCGTCGCTGATTGCCTTCGACGTCAAAAACAAGGTGCCGCGCAAGCAAGCGGCAGCCGACGCGAAGCTGCAGGTTGACGATTTTGTTGCCAGCTCCGTCGAGCGCTACGAAATTATGACCACGCCGAAACCGGCGCCTCAGCCGCAATCTCGGCCAGAACGCGGTTGAGCACCAGGCGCCCGGCGGCAGTGGCCGCGATACGGGTGCCGATGCGGGTCAAATGACCGCTGCGGGTCAGCCGGTCGACTGAAGGCCAGTCGACAATCGCCGGCAATTCGAAGCGCGCCGCCAAAGCCTCAGCATCGATTCCCTCAGTGAGCCGCAGCCCCATGACCAGCGCTTCGTCCGCGGCCTGAGTCGGGGTTAGCCGCTCTTCCTCGGCGATACCGTGGCCGTTGCGAGCGAGCGCCGCGAGGAAATTCTCGGGCTTGCGGTGGCGCACCGTGCGCTGCCCGAGACGGCGGCCATGGGCGCCGGGGCCGACGCCGGCATAATTGCCGTAACGCCAGTAAGTGAGATTGTGGCGACTCTGTTCGCCGGGCCGGGCGTGGTTGCTGATCTCGTAGGGCGGCATGCCGGCGGCCGTGGTGCGGGCGGCGGTCAGCTGGTAGAGCGTCGCCGACCGGTTGGTATCCAGCGTCTCGAGCTGGCCCGCGGCCTCCTGCGCGGCAAAGCGCGTCCCGGGCTCGATGGTCAGCTGGTAGAGCGACAGATGGCCGGTGCCGAGCGCCAGCGCGCGATCGAGGGTGGCGCTCCACGATGTTTCGGTGTCGCTGGGCAGCGCGTAAATCAGGTCGAAGCTGACCCGTGGGAAATGGTTTTGGGCGATTTCCAGCGCATCCAATCCCTCCCGCACCGAATGAGCCCGTCCCAGGAAGGCCAGGTTCGCATCGTCGAAGCTCTGTAGCCCCAGCGACAGGCGGTTGACGCCGGCAGCGGCAAGATCGGCAAAGCGTGCTGCCTCGACCGAATTGGGATTGGCCTCGAGCGTGATCTCAAGATCATCTGCCGCCGGCCAATGCTCGCGCGCGGTTCCGATCAGCGCCGCGACGGTCGAGGGCTCCATCAGCGACGGCGTGCCGCCACCGAAGAAGATCGAGGTCAGCTGGCGGCCCGGGAGGAGCCGCGCTTCGTGGGCGAGGTCAGCGAGCAGCGCGTCGCGCCATGGGTCCTGGTCGATGGCCGCGCGGACATGGCTGTTGAAGTCGCAATAAGGGCATTTCGAGACGCAGAACGGCCAGTGCACGTAAAGCGCCAGCGGCTCCGGGGCAGCCGCGTGGTTCATTTGCTGCTGCGGAATTGCAAGGGTGGCCATGACGTCCGCGGTCCTTATTCCGTTGCCGTGATCTTTACCAAGCCGAGACGCAGGCCTGTTAACCGCTATTGGCGCAAAATCGCCGCCTATGAAGCGCGCATTTGCCCTTGCCTTGCTGATCGCATCGTCGGCGACGATGTCCGTTTCTGCGGCCACGCTGCCGAGCCCCAATTGGCCGGCCCCGGCGGACCGCGGCGAGACATTGCTCCGCCAGACTGTGCTCAACGCCCATAATCAGGCCCGCTACCGGTTTGGCGTTCCAGCGCTGGCGTGGAGCAACGAGCTTGCCGCCGGAGCCATGAGCCATGCGCAATTCATGGCCCAAACAGGCGTCTACAACCATGACCAGACGCCCGGGCGACGCAAGAAGGCGGGCGAGAACCTTTGGCGCGGCCAGCGCGGCCTCTTTTCCTACGACGTCATGATCGGTGTCATGATCGAGGAAGCGCAGCACTTCCGCCTCGGCGTCTTCCCCAACATCAGCCGCACCGGCCAGTGGAATGACGTCGCCCATTACACCCAGATCGTATGGCCGACGACGACCAAGGTCGGTTGCGCGCTCGCCTCGAGCGCGACCACCGACTATTTCGTCTGCCGCTACTCACCCACCGGCAACAAGGACGGGTTCGAGCTAGCCCAGGGCCGCGACTAGTTTCGCGAACGCCCGGGCGCGGTGGCTGATCTTGTGCTTATCCTGCCCGTCCATCTCGCCGAACGTCTGATCGTAGCCGATTGGAACGAACATCGGGTCGTAGCCGAAGCCTTTGTCGCCGCGCGGCGGCCAGACGAGCGTGCCGTCGACCCGGCCCTCAAAGCTTTCGATTTGGCCGTTGTTGGGCCACGCCAGCGATAGCGCGCAGGTGAAATGGGCGTCGTGGCCCGCTTCCGGCCCGGCGGCTTCGACCTCGCGCCAAACGCGCTCCATGGCTTGGCTGAAGTCGCGGTTTCCGGCCTCGTCCTCGGCCCAGCGCGCCGAGAATATGCCGGGCAGGCCGTGGAGCGCATCGACCGACAGGCCGCTGTCGTCGGCGAGCGCCGGCAGGCCCGAGAGGTCGGCCGCTTCGCGCGCCTTCAAGTCGGCATTGTCGACGAACGTATTGCCGATCTCCTCGGGTTCGGGGAGGCCGAGTTCCGCGGCGCCGACGCAGGCGATGCCCAGCGGCTCGACCAGCGCGGCAATCTCGCGCAATTTGCCGGCATTGTGGGTCGCGAGGACCAGTTTCTCGCCGATCGGCCTCATCGTCCAACCGCCTTCAATTGCGCTTCGAAAATCTGCGAGCAACCGATGCGGGCGAGGCGCAGCAACCGCAGCAGACCTTCTTCGTCAAAGGTTTCGCCCTCCGCGGTAACCTGCGCCTCGACGATCGCGCTGTCGGCGGTGAGGACGAAATTGCCGTCGCTTCCCGCCTGGCTGTCTTCCTCATAGTCGAGGTCGAGCACCGGCGTTCCATTGTAGATGCCGCAGCTGACCGCGGCGACCTGGCTGCGGATCGGATCGGCGGCGATGCTCTTGGCGGCGAGCAGCTTGTCGACCGCGATCCGGAGCGCCACCCAGGCACCGGAGATGGCCGCGGTGCGGGTACCGCCGTCGGCCTGGATGACGTCGCAGTCGACAATGATCTGGCGCTCGCCGAGCTTGGGCAGGTCGACCACGGCGCGCAAGGATCGGCCGATCAGGCGCTGAATTTCCTGGGTCCGGCCCGACTGCTTGCCCCTGGCCGCCTCGCGATTGCCGCGGGTGTGGGTAGCCCGCGGCAGCATGCCATATTCGGCGGTGACCCAACCCTGGCCCTTGTTGCGCAGGAACGGCGGTACTTTCTCCTCGACCGAAGCGGTGACCAGCACCCGCGTGTCGCCGAAGCTGACCAGGCACGAGCCCTCGGCGTGGCGGGTGAAGCCGGGCTCGAAGCGAAGCTCGCGCATCTGGTCGGGGGTGCGTCCGCTGGGGCGCATTTAAAGACTCCTCAGGTGAAAGGCGGGTTGCGGCGCTCACTAGACCGGGCGGCGAGGCAATCCTAGATGCGGGATCGCGATGACCCAGCCGATCAGTGAACTTAGCGACCGCATGCGCTCGATTTTCGGGCTGGTGGTCGAAGCCTATCTGGAGCGCGGCCATCCGGTCGGTTCAAAGGCGCTGGCCGGGACCATCAGCCTGTCGCCGGCCTCGATCCGCGGCGTAATGCAGGAATTGGAGGAGCGTGGGCTCCTCACTCATCCGCACACCTCCGCCGGCCGCGTCCCGACCGAGAGCGGCCTCAGGCTGTTCGTCGACGGCATCATGCAGGCGTCGCTGCCCGACGCGCGCGAGCGGGCGGCGATCGAGGCGCAGATCGACCGCGACCAGCCGATCGAGCAGGCGCTGGCGGCGGCGTCGTCGGCCCTGTCCGGGCTGTCATCGTGCGCCGGGGTGGTGATGGCGCCGAAGCGCGAGCTGCGCCTGAAGCAATTGAATTTCATGGCGCTGGACCCGGGTCGCGCCCTGGCCGTGCTGGTCGGGACCGACGGCAGCGTCGAGAACCGGGTCGTGCCGGTGGATCCGGGGACGGGGCCGGCAGCGCTCAACGAAGTGGCCAATTTCGTCAATGCGCGGCTGTCGGGGATGACGCTCGGCGAGGCTGAGGCCCGCCTGCGCAAGGAAATCGCCCAGCGCAAGGAAGCGCTCGACCATGCCGCGGCGGAGTTGATCGCCTCGGGATTGGCGGCGTGGAGCGAGGACCATGCCCGCCGCCCGGTGCTAATCGTGCGAGGGCAGGCCAATCTGATCGACGAAAGCAGTGGCGAAGACCTGGAACGGGTTCGGCGCCTCCTCGACGAGCTCGAAGACCGGCAGGAAATCGTGCGATTGCTCGAAGGCGCGCGCGACGCGCCGGGGTGCCGCATTTTCATCGGCTCGGAAAACCGGATGTTCGCGCTTTCGGGCTCGTCGGTGATCGCCGCCCCGTATCGCGGGAGCCAAGGGCAGGTGGTCGGCGTTGTCGGGGTAATTGGCCCGACACGGTTGAACTATGCGCGGGTGGTTCCCATGGTGGATTTCACGGCCAAGGCCCTAACGAGATTGATGGCATGACGATGGGTACCAACGACGACGAGAAGCTGCACGACGAGGCGGAAGAAATCCGCAAGGAGACGGCGGCGGCTTCTCCCGAACTCGCCGAGCACGACCGGCTGGCGGAGCTCGAAAAAGCGCTCGAGGATGCCAACAGCAAGGCGCTTTATGCCGCCGCCGAGACTCAGAACGTGCGCCGGCGGCTGGAGGCCGAGAAGGCGCAGGCGGCGGCCTATGCCGCGGCCGGCTTCGCGCGTGACATGCTGGCGATCAAGGACCATCTCGACCGCGCGCTGGCGGCAGTGTCGGACGAGCTGCGGGCCGACCAGACCGCGAGCAACTTCCTGGCCGGGATCGAAGCGACATCGCGCGAGCTCGACGCGGCGTTCGCCCGGAACGGGATCACGCGGATCGAGGCCAAGGGCCAGCCGCTCGACCCGCACAAGCACCAGGCGATGCTTGAAATCGCAACCGACGACGCCGAGCCCGGCATGGTCGTCGAGGAAATGCAGGCCGGCTACATGCTCAAGGATCGTCTGCTGCGGCCGGCTTTGGTGGGGGTCGCCAAAAAGCCCGATTAGTGGACTTCGCGGTTCTGGGTTTCGGCCTTGGTCGCGAGGCTGAAGCGGGGCTCTGGCTCGACCGCGCCGAATAATCTCGCGGCGGCATAGCGGCCGACCTCGGGGCCGTGCTTGAAGCCGTGGCCCGATCCGCCGCCGACCAGCAACGCGTTTTGAAGCTGCGGGTGGAAATCGATCAGGAAATCGCCGTTCGAGCTGTTTTCATACTGGCAGACGCGGGCCTCGGTCAGCGGCGCCTTCCGAAGCAAGGGAAAGCGTCGGTCCCGGAAGGCGATGATCTCGGCCAGCGCCGCTTCGGTCGGCCGCCGGTCCTGGGTGTCGGGATCAACTTCGGCCCCATGCACGTCGTAGGCGAACTTGACCCCGCGATTCTCGAGGTCCGGAAAGCCGTAGAACATGTCGCCGCCGTTGAAATCGGCCCAGCCCGGCATCGCGTCGGCGAGGAACCGGCGGTCGCCGGCGGGAGGCGCGAAGAAAAACT
>JBKJYX010000109.1:0-6128 GCA_046715575.1 Sphingomicrobium sp.
CGAACGAGTGAAGCCAGCCGAGGCCTTGCTCCAGAAGTGCCTGCGCGTTCGGATTGCAGGTCGACTGGAAGGCTAACTGGCCAAGCTGCGGGCCGTGGTCGTGACCGCCTTCGGCCGGCGACGAAGCTAGTGCAATCGCAGACGCAATGATCAGCGGATTCATAGTTGGCACCTCCGCGCCGTTACTAGCATATCAAGCACGATCGGTCGCCCGGGACGCAGCTAGAGATCGAATGGCACTCGCCCGCCATCACGACTGTTCAGGCTGGCAGCACCGCGTCGTGATGGAGGGCCATGGCCTCCGTCGTGAAGAAAGCATGCGCCGAATTGAATGCCCCAATGGAGGCCCCATCCGACGACCCAACGGACGCCACGAGTTCGCTCGCGAGCACCTCGGTTACTGCTCCTGGAGCCGGCGCGTGGCCGGGCAAAGCGTTCAACAATGCGTCGACGCTATTCGCACCCGCTTCGCCACCGGCGAGCGCATCCGCCAGGATGCGCGCCACTTCGGTGGTTCGGACGATCCCCGATGCGGCGTCCGGGTCGCTCTGCGCGGCAGAAACCCGCATCACCGACTGAAGAATTTCGGCCGCCGGCATCATCACCGCGTCCGCGACCAAAGCATTGGCGGCAACACCGTAAGTGGGCGTGCCCTGCAGCAGCTCGACCGGCGAAACCGGCGGACCCGCTTCAGCCGCCGCGATACCATTCGAGTGGGACGCGTGCGATGCGCCGTTTGCGGCGACGTTGGCCGAGTAAGAAACGGCGACTTCGACGGTCTCGCGCAGCTCGAGCGCGAAAGTCGGCTGTCGCGACCCGTCGCCAAGATCTGCCGTGCGGTTCGCATGGAATGACATAGCCGGCTCGGACAAGCCCTCGTCCGCAACAGCGCGGTTCGCTGCGGCCGCCGGGGCCGACATCAACCCCGCCGCCGCGACCGCGCTCAACAGGACCGCATCACTGTTTGCGGCGCTGACGGACCTTAACTGCTCGGCAGCCGCCCGCGTCGCCGAAACGTTCGTCACCGCGCCGCCTGAGAGATAGCGGACGGCGACCGCGCCGTTGCCGTTGATGCTGCTCAACGTCACCCAGTCGTTCCCGCCGCCGTCGAGGTCGACCTGGATCAGTCCCGTGGTTGTCACCCGCAAATAGCCGCCGGTGGTGACATTGGTGCCCGCTGCGACATTCAGAATTTGCGTGATGTCGACCACGTCGCCCGACGCATAATCGGTGATCCTGTCGATGCTGGCCGGTCCGGGGTTGGTGACGGCGGTGTTGCTGAGGACGAACACGTCCTTGCCGGCCCCGCCGGTGAGCACGTCGGCGCCCCCCTTGCCCTCGATCACATTGTTCGCCGAATTGCCAACGATCGTCTGGCCGAACTCGTTGCCGGTGAGATTGATCGCCGTCTTGCCCTTGTCGTTGGTGGTGCGCAGGACCTCGATCTCGCTGCCTTCACTCAGCGCGTAGCTGACGCTCGTTTTGACGACGTCCTGGCCAAAGCCGCCGGTTCCCTCGAGCACCACGGTCAAAGCGTTGCTGATGGTATAGGTGTTGCCCGCCAGCATGGCGGCGCCGCCCACCACGGCGGCCTGCAAGGCATAGGATCCCGTCGGGACACCGGTGCTGGAAAGCTCGATGGTGTAGCTGCCCGTGGTCACAGCGGAGAACGTCAACGCCGCATCGAAACCGACGCCATCGTCGGCGTTGAAGCCGATGGCCGTGCCGTTCGGCCCGAGCAGCCGCAGAAACGGGTCGGCGAGGCTCCCCGACGTGCCGAGAGCGCTCATGCCGAGCATCTCGAAGGTGTAGGTCGTGTCCGCAACCAGCGACACGATCACCTTGTCCACTTCTCCAGGCGCAGCAATGTTCGAGATCAGGCGGTAGTCGACGTCCGCACCGGTCAGCGGCAGCGTTTCGATCCACGGCGTGTCGGTGAGCAGTGCATACATATAGGCGCCGAGCAGTGCATTGGCCTGCGCGTTCGGGTGCACCTGATCGAAAAACAACAGGTTCTGATACTGCAGCAGATTGCCCGAAAGCTCGTCCACCGTCAGCCCGTGGAGCGCGGCGATCGTGCCGAGGTTCGCGGTGAGCGCGCCCGTCACGACGCTCCCGGACGCATCCAGATAATCCATCAGCGGCACATAGGTGACGGTGGCCCCCAGGGCCTGCAACGCGGGTACGACCTCGGTTCGAATCAAGGTGTCGAGATAAAAGGAGTATTCGGTCGCTGCTTGGCTGCGGAGGAGCTCGTCGGCGTCGAGGATCAAATTACCGTTGCGGTCGTAATAGGGGATCAGGCCGACGTCCGGAACGCCGGTAATGAGGATGTTCTGAGCGCCAATTTCGATGAGCTGGGTGAGCTCGTGGAGCATTTTCTCGGCGGCCTCGTCGAGGGTAGCATAGGCCTCGGCCCGTGAAGCCGGGGCGCTGCCGCCGGGCACCAGGCTACGCACGTCGTTGCCGCCCATCGTGACCAAATAGAGGGCGTTCGGATCGGCATCGCCATCGACCGCGTGACGAAAGGCGTCGGTCTGCCCGTCGAGGTCGGGAACTACTTCTTCACCCTGACGGATTTGCGCCCCGCCGTAAGCGAAGTTCAAATTGTTGCCATTGGGGTCCGACGCCCACGGGGCAACTTTGATTCCGAGCCACGGGTCTTCGTAGAAATAGGGGAAGATCGGCTTGGTGACGACGCCGATGGTCTTGTTCGCGACCAGGTCGGCGAACGTGTAGCCGTCGGAGAAGCGGCCCTGGAAATAGCCCAGGCTGGCGGTCGGGGCGCCATCGGGCAGGTCAGTGAGGGGAAGACCATCATACCATTGCGCAAGGCTGAGCGCATTGCCGGCGTCGACCAGGCTGTCGCCAAACACGTAGACCCCGGTGTACGCCATCACGCCCTCCCGAACCCGGGCAGTGCCGCAGCCACGCTGCGACCCTCGTGAAATGCGTCACCCGCCCTCGGGCGACTCACCCTGCCCCTGTTTCCACCGGCCGGAGCCTCCGATAAAATCGAAGCAAGAACAATAGGATAAATGGTTAACCGTGCGCGGGCGAGGCACTACCCGAGATATTCGCTTGCGTCTGTCCCCCGGACGGCCGCGCTCAAATCTTTTGACCGGTCGCCTGCCAGTCCTTGAGGAAGCCGGTGATCCCGGCGTCGGTCAGCGGATGGTTGAACAATTGGAGGATGATTTTGGGTGGCGCGGTCATCACGTCGGCGCCCAATTTGGCCGCTTCGATGACATGGATCGGGTGGCGCACGCTGGCGACCAGGATCTGGGTCGCGAAGTCGTAATTGTCGTAGATCATGCGGATGTCGGCGACCAATTGCATGCCGTCGAAGCCGACGTCGTCATGGCGCCCGACGAATGGCGAAATGAACGTCGCCCCGGACTTCGCGGCGAGCAGCGCCTGCGCGGCCGAAAAACACAAGGTCACGTTGACCATCGTGCCGTCGCCGGTCAGCGCCTTGCACGCCTTCAATCCGTCCTGCGTCATCGGCACTTTGATGGTGATGTTCTTGGCGACCTTCCGCAGCACCTCGGCCTCGCGCATCATGGTCGCATAATCGAGCCCCACGACCTCGGCCGAAATGGGCCCCGGGCAGACCTTGGCGATTTCCTTGAGGACCTCGATGAAGTCGCGCCCGGATTTGTGGACCAGCGACGGATTGGTCGTCACCCCGTCGAGCAGCCCGATTTCGGCCAGCTCGCGAATCTCGGCGATTTCGGCGGTGTCGGCGAAGAATTTCATGGTTGTGCGCGGCCCCAATCGGTTGATTAGCCGCGCCATAGCCGGTGAGAGGGGTACAGTCATCCGATTCGCAGCAGGAGGACCATCGATGAGCGAGCATGTGCGGATCGAAAGCGGCGGCGGCGTGCTGGCCATCACTCTTGCCCGGCCCGAGCGGCGCAATGCGATCACCATCGCCATGTATGCCGCGCTCGCCGACGCGATCGAGCAGGCACAGTCCGATCCGTCGCTGCGGCTGATCACGCTCGCCGGCGAGGGCGAGGATTTTACCGCCGGCAACGACCTCGCCGACTTCATGGCCGCGATGCCGCGCGACGGCGAGGAGATCGCGGTGTGGCGGCTGCTTCGCGCGCTCGGCGGCAACGAGCTGCCACTGATCGCCGCGGGGCACGGCAATGCGATCGGCATCGGCACCACCATGCTGCTCCAATGCGACCTGGTGCTGGCCGAGGAAGGCACCCGCTTTTCGCTGCCGTTCGTCGATTTGGGGCTGGTTCCGGAAGCCGCCAGCTCTTTGCTTCTGCCGCGCCTCGCCGGGCGCCGCCGCGCCGCGCGTCACCTGCTGCTGGCTGAGCCGTTCGGGCCCGAAGAAGCGCGCGAATGGGGGCTGGTCAGCCACCTCGTGCCGAAGGGAGCGCTCGACCAGAGTTTGGCGGACACCGTCGCGGCGCTGCTGGCCAAGCCGGCCGCGGCCTTGCGCATGACGCAGAAGCTGCTTCGCCACGGCAATCGCGACGAAATTCTCGATCGTTTCAAGATGGAAAACGGCCATTTCGCCGAACGGCTCACGTCCGCCGAGGTCAAGGAAGCGATCACGGCCTTTTTCGAAAAGCGGAAGCCGGACTTTGCCGGCCTCGGCTGAGCCCCATCAGGTGGCAGCGGGCAGGTAAACTCGCTTGGAACGCGACACCGTCACCGTCGGTCCAGGTACGATGAGGAAGTCCATCGGCGTCGTGTAGGTGACGGTCAGCGTCTTGAAAGCGTTGGAGGCGTCGGTCACGGGATTGGCCACGGTAAACGCTCCGTAGCCCCTTCCAAACAGCTTCGCGGTCACCCGGGCCCGGATCTGCGTATCGGTCGGCGTCGGGAACAGCGTCGCATACCGCGCGCCCTCGCCCAGCGCATGCTGCATCCCGGCGTTGGCCTCGTACAGTAGCCCGACCCTGAAAATGCCGTAGATCAGCATGATCAGCACCGGCACCGCGAGGGCGAATTCCAACGCCGCAGCCCCTTGCTGGTCACTCCGTATGATCTTGAACCTGTTCATTGCGTGCGCAGCCCCGCTGTTCCGGTCAGCGTGTAGGTGCCGTTCGGGTTCGCTCGCGGGAAGTAGCGCGAGGCGAACATCGGCGTGAAAATCTTCTGGATCGAGACCGTGATGTAGCGCGAAGGGTGCTGCCCGCTGGGACAGACGTCATTATAGTTCGCCTGTCGCGCACCGTTGCATTCCAGCCAGGGGTCGACCGTCACCGCGCTGGAGGCGACGCCCGCAGCGTCCATCGCCTCGGCCCGGAGCGTCGCATAGGTGCTGGTGGTGGTCCGATACTGCTGAACCTTCTCAATCGAGCGTTGCGCAGCCTGTTCGAGCTGCAGCTTGGCCGAATAGGCGCGGCTGATGTCGACCATGCCGATCAGCAGCGATGCGAACACCGGCGTGACCATCGCCATCTCGATCAGCGAGGTGCCGCGCTCATCGCGGGCGAGGGAGTGGAACAAGTGCGTCATTCGACAAGCCTCACCCGCCTGCCGGCGAAGCTCCTCGCTCCGGAACCGCCGGGGCACGAATTTGTGATGGCGCTGTTGCCGGTGAAGACCACGCGGCGGCTGACCATTTGCAGGCAGTTCGTGTTCATTCCAGTCGTACCCGAGAACTCGAGCTGCTGCTTCGGAAAGTAGAACCCACCTTCGAAGTAGGACGAGCTGCTGCCTCGCAGGAAATTCTGGTAGTTGGTGTTGTTCTGGTCGACCGCGCGCCGGTCTTGGTAGATCCGGAGGCCCGCGAAGGGACCGCTCCGCGGAGCGGTCCAATGCATCTGGGGCGAGCCGACTACCTCGAAATTGCCGATGGTAGCGGTCGGTGAATTGTCGTGGTTCGACATCACGATCGTGCACTCGTCGCAGGTAACATTGGCTTGGGTTCCGATCCGGACGTTGCCGCCATCGATGTAGATCGTGCCTCTCAGCGTGGTTGTCCCGGCGATCGTCAGGCTTCCCATGCATGTGACGCTGTTAACATCGGTGCCGAAATTCTGCGTCGAATTGTTCGCGATGTTTCTGTTGCCGTTGCAGCTTTGCCCGGATGGCGGGACCACGGCTTCGAACGGATCGTCCTGCGCCACCGTAAAGGGCTGCAGCGTCGTCCCCGCGCC
>JBKJYX010000110.1:0-9741 GCA_046715575.1 Sphingomicrobium sp.
ACCAACGCTCGTCCCACAATAGGATCGGCCGATCGAGCACGGCGAGGTTGCGGGCGAAGGCGCGGACCGATTGGGTGCGGGGCGAGTCGCTGCCGTCCATGTTGAGCGGCAGGCCGACGACCAGCCCGACGATCGCCTCGCGGTGCACGAATGCTTGCAGCGCGGCGAGGTCCGCGGTGAACTTGGTCCGGCGGAGAGTCTCGGCAGGCCCGGCGAAGCTCCAGCCCGGGTCGCAAGTCGCCAGCCCGATGGTCTTGGTGCCGACGTCGAGCCCGGCGAGCTTGCCGAGGTCGGGAAGGGCGGCGGCGAAATCGGTTGGGGTGAAGGTGATCATGGGCGCCATGCCGCAAGCCGCCTTGCGGCATCGGCCCGGATCGACCCCCAGAACAGCGCGTAATCGTACACATGGTAATTGTTGCCCGGCAGGACATAGGGCCCGAGCGGTGGAATGGCGCCGTCGAGGATCAGCAGCCCCTTGTCGCAATGCGCTCCGACCGCCCCGGCGACGAGATCCGCATTGGCGAAATCGCCGCGCGGCACCAAAGTCCCGGCGTTGGCGGACGGGGGAGCGGCGCCGCCTTGCGTCCCGGTAATTGGGTTGACGCACAGCATGTCCTGGCGCCGCCGCTCGGCTCCGGCCGGTCCTCGGGTGCCTTCCCAAGCGTCGAGCATCAACGAGGCATTGGCCGGTTCGGCAAAACTCTGCCATGACAGGACGCACGCAGTCTGTTCGGGCGCGGCGCAGGGCGGAAGGCCCATCGCCGGAAGATCGGCGGTTACGCTCAAGGGCCAGCCGACGACATAAGCGGCCACCAGCCGACCCTTGAGCGCCGGGCCGCGCTCGGCAAGCAGCCGCAACAAGTGCAGTGCCCCCTGGCTGTGGCCGGCGAGGATGAGCGGTTGGTCCGCCGGGGTGACCTTGAGGAAATGATCGAAGGCCGCGCCAACGTCGCGATAGGCGAGGTCGAGCGCTTTGTGGGCATCGTCGCTTTGCAGCAGGAACGCGCCATACGCCGCTTGGCGGTAGCGTGGTGCCCAGACGGGCCCCGCACTGGTCAGCGCGCTTGCCTGGCTTTGGACGAACACCTTGGTGCGCAGCTCGGTTTGCGCATTGGGGTGCAGCGGCGCGTTCCACCGTTCGCGCTCGAGATAGGTCGTCGGATGAACGTAGAAGATCGCCGCGGGTGGTGAGGGGGTTGTGAATACCACCGAACCCGGCAGCCAATTGGACGGATTTTGAGGCAGGTCCGGCCGCGCGAGCCAATCGTCCGCCTGCCCATAATCGGGGCTGCTGTCGGGCGGCGGCGCGGCGAAATGACCCTTGGGAATCGTGCTCTCGAGCAGCACGCGGTCGCCGAACTGGAAAATGGCAAACGCCCCCGCGACCGCGAGCAGGGTCAGAATGAAGATCACGAACAGGAAGCGGCGCGCGCACATTGGCGCCCGGCCCTATTGGGGAGGAACTCCCACGGCAAGGCGGTTGAAGCCCTCGGAGCGCCCTGCTAGCCGCGCTTCATGTCCGTGAACACCGAACAGGTGCGCCATATCGCCAAGCTCGCCCGCATTGCCATGAGCGATGCCGAGGTCGAGGCGATGGTGCCCGAATTGAACAATATCCTCGGCTGGGTCGAGCAGCTTGCCGAGGTCGACACCGACGGCGTCGAGCCGCTGACCGCGGTGATCGACCAGAAGCTGCGCCTGCGCGACGACGTCGTTACCGACGGCAACATCCGCGACGCGGTGCTGGTTAACGCGCCCGCCGCCGAGCATGGCTTCTTCGCGGTCCCGAAAGTGATCGAATAGTGTCGCTCACCACCAGGACCATCGCCGAGCTCCGCGACGGTTTTCGCGGCGGCGAGTTCACCGCGCGCGAGATCGCCGAGGCGTTCAACGCCGCGGTCGCCGGCGCGCGAGCGTTGAATGCCTTCACCGTCGAAACGCCCGCCGATGCGCTCGCCGCGGCCGATGCGGCCGATGCCGCGAGGGGCAAGGGCGAGACGGGCGTGCTCGCCGGCATCCCGCTCGGCATCAAGGATCTGTTCGCGACCGAAGGCGTCGCCTCCACTGCCGGCAGCCGCATCCTCAAGGACTTCCGGCCGCCTTACGAATCGACCGTCAGTGCCAACCTCCGCAAGGCCGGGGCGGGGATGCTGGGCAAATTGAACATGGACGAATTCGCCATGGGCTCGTCCAACGAAACCAGCGCCTACGGGCCGGTGATCAGCCCGTGGAAACGCAATGACGGCGGCAATGCGGCGCTGACGCCGGGCGGCTCGTCGGGCGGGTCGGCGGCGGCGGTGGCGGCCGGCATCGCTCCGGGCGCCACCGGCACCGACACCGGCGGCTCGATCCGCCAGCCGGCGGCCTTTACCGGAATTGCCGGCATCAAGCCGACCTACGGCCGTTGCTCGCGCTGGGGGATCGTCTCCTTCGCAAGCTCGCTCGACCAGGCGGGGCCGATGGCCCGGACGGTGCGTGACTGCGCGATTCTCCTGGAGGCGATGGCCGGCTTCGATCCCAAGGATTCTACCTCTCTCGATCTGCCGGTGCCGCAGTGGGAAGCGGGCCTGTCGAGCGACCTCAAAGGCAAGCGCGTCGGTATCCCCGCCGAGTATCGCATCGACGGGGTCCCGGCCGACATCGATGCGCTGTGGGACAAGGGCGTCGAGTGGCTGCGCGACGCCGGCGCCGAGCCGGTCAAGACCACCCTCCCGCACACCCAGTACGCGTTGCCGACCTATTACATCATCGCCCCGGCCGAGGCCTCGTCCAACCTCGCGCGCTACGACGGTGTCCGCTACGGCTTGCGCGAAGAGGGGGTGAAGACCCTCGACGACATGTACGCCGCGACCCGCGCCGCCGGTTTCGGCGCCGAGGTCAAGCGCCGCATCATGATCGGCACCTATGTGCTGTCCGCCGGCTATTACGATGCTTACTTCACCAAGGCGCAGAAGGTGCGGACGCTGATCAAGCGCGACTTCGCGGCCGCGTTCGAAAATTGCGACCTGATCCTGACTCCGACCGCCCCGTCGGCTGCCTTCGGCCTTGGCGAGAAGACGGATCCGCTGGCGATGTATCTGAATGACGTGTTCGCGGTGCCGGCCAGCCTCGCGGGTTTGCCCGCCATGTCGGTCCCCGGCGGCCTGGACGGGCAGGGCCTCCCGCTCGGACTGCACCTGATCGGCCGCGAGCTCGACGAGCACGGCGTCCTCAACGCCGCCCTCGCCATCGAGGAGCGCGCCGGCTTCACCCATCGTCCGGAGAAATGGTGGTGACCGATTATCGCATCACAGGCGCCACGGGCGATTGGGAGGTCGTTATCGGCCTCGAGGTCCATGCCCAGATCGTGTCCAACTCCAAGCTGTTCAGCGGCGCCTCGGCGGTGTTCGGCGCGGAACCCAACAGCCACGTCAGCCTGGTCGATGCGGCGATGCCCGGCATGCTTCCGGTGCCCAACCGTGAATGCATCCGCCAGGCGGTGCGTACCGGCCTCGCGCTCGATGCCAAGGTCAACCGCCACAGCCGCTTCGACAGGAAGAACTACTTCTACGCCGACCTGCCGCAGGGCTATCAGATCAGCCAGCTTTACCACCCGCTGGTCGGCGAGGGCGAAGTCGAGGTGCTGCTCGACCCGGCGGACGAGACCAGCGCCAAGGCGATCGGCATCGAGCGCATCCACGTCGAGCAAGATGCGGGCAAATTGATGCACGACCAGCACGCGACCATGAGCTACGTCGACTTGAACCGCTGTGGCGTCGCGCTGATGGAAATCGTCTCGCGCCCGGACATGCGTTCTCCCGCCGAAGCAGGAGCTTATCTCAGGAAGCTAAGAGCAATTCTCCGTTATGTCGGGTCGTGCGACGGCAATATGGAGGAAGGCTCGATGCGCGCCGACGTCAACGTTTCGGTGCGCAAGCCGGGCGGCGAGCTGGGAACGCGGAGTGAGACCAAGAACGTCAATTCGGTGCGCTTCGTGATGGCCGCGATCGAGCATGAGGCACGCCGCCAGGTCGATGTGATCGAGGCCGGCGGCAGCGTCGTCCAGGAAACGCGGCTGTTCGATCCCGACAAGGGCGTGACCCGCTCGCTGCGCTCCAAGGAAGACGCGCACGATTACCGCTATTTCCCCGATCCCGACCTGCTCCCGCTCGAGCTCGACGAGGCGTTTATCGACGAGTGCCGCGCGTCGCTGCCCGAGCTGCCCGACGCCAAGCGCAAGCGCTACGAGGCGCTGGGTATCCCGCCGTACAACGCCAGCGTGCTCACCGCCGAGGTCGAAAGCGCGCGCTGGTTCGACGCGCTTCTCGACAGCGGAGTGGAACCGAAAGCCGCCGCCAATTGGGTCGCGTCCGAACTGTTCGGGGCGCTCAATCGCCTCGGCAAGACGATGGCGACCAGCCCGGTCGGCCCGGCGCAGGCGGCCGAGCTGCTGGCCTTGGTCGGCGACGGCACCATCTCCGGCAGCCTCGCCAAGCAGGTGTTCGAGATCATGCTCGAAACCGGCGAGGGAGCCGCCGAGATCGTCGACAAGCGCGGCCTCAAGCAGACTTCGGACACCGGCGCGATCGACGCCGCCGTCGATGAGGTGCTCGCCGCGAATGCCGACAAGGTCGAACAGTACAAGAGCGGCAAAGAGGCGCTGTTCGGCTTCTTCGTCGGCCAGGTGATGAAGGCGATGGCCGGCAAGGCCAACCCAAAGCTGGTCAACGAGCGGCTCCGGGCGAAGCTGGACTAAGCGTGAGGAGTGCAGGAATGCGTCAGTTGGTTTCAGCTTTGTTGCTTGCTTTGCTGCCGTCCGCCGCTTGCGCCCAGCCGGCCGCTCAACCGCGGCTCGCACCCGGGACACCGCGGCTGCTGATCGTGATCTCGGTCGACCAGTTCTCGGCCGACCTGTTCGACGAATATCGCCCGCACTTCACCGCCGGGCTGGCGCGGCTGGCCGGCGGGACGGCGTTTCGCAACGGCTATCAGAGCCACGCGGCGACCGAGACCTGTCCCGGCCACTCGACCATCCTCACCGGAGCGCGACCCGCGCGCACCGGGATCATCGCCAATTCCTGGGTCGATCAGTCGCAGAGACGCTCGGACAAAACGGTCTACTGCGCCGAGGACGAGCGCGTGCCCGGAACGTCGTCGGTCGCCTACAAGGTCTCGCCGCTGCACCTGAAGGTCACGACGCTCGGCGAGCGGATGAAGTCCTTGTGGCCCGGCAGCCAGAATGTCGCGGTCGCCGGCAAGGACCGCTCGGCGGTGATGATGGGCGGACATACCCCCGACCAGCGTTGGTATTGGGACGGCAAGCGCTTCGCGACCGACCTGCGCGCCGCGCCGCCGGCCAGTGTGACGCGAACCAATTCGACGGTAGCGGCCTTGATCGCGGCTCCGCAGGCGCCGCTGGACCCGCCCGCAATCTGCGCGGCCAAGGCGCGGCCGATCGCGATCGAAGGTGGCGGCAAGACCGTCGGCGACGGCCGCTTTGCCCGCACCGCGGGAGACGTCAGCGGATTTCGCGCTTCGCCGGCGTTCGATGGCGCGGTGCTCGCCCTGGCCGCCGGGCTGATCCAGGAGATGAAGCTGGGGCAAGACGCGTCGCCCGACCTGATCTCGATTGGCCTGTCGGCGACCGACTATGTCGGCCACAGCCTCGGCACCGGCGGGCAGGAAATGTGCCTCCAATTGCTCTCGCTCGACCGCGATCTTGGCGATTTCCTCGGCCTGCTCGACCGCAGCGGCCTCGACTATGCGGTCGCCCTGACCGCCGACCATGGCGGCGAAGATATTCCCGAGCGGCTTCGCCTGAAGGGCGTGGCCGCGGCGCGGGTCGATCCGGCGCTGGCCGCGGCGGAAGTCGGCAAGGCAATCGCGGCCAAGCTGAAGCTGAGCGGCCCGGTCCTGATCGGCGATATTGCCGGCGACATCTACCTCGACCGCGGGCTCAAGCCGGTCGACCGGGCACGGGCCCGGCGCGAGGCGATCGCGGCCTACACCGCCCATCCCCAAGTCGCGGCGGTGTTCACCTCCGAGCAGCTTCGCCACGCGGCGATGCCGACCAGCAGTCCTGGCCGGTGGACGCTGGCCGAGCGGGCACGCGCGTCGTTCCACCCAACGCGCTCGGGCGACATCGTCATGCTGCTCAAGCCCCATATCACCCCGATTGCCAAGCCAAGCGCCTCATACGTCGCGACCCATGGCAGCCCATGGGATTATGACCGCCGCGTGCCGATCCTGTTCTGGCGCCCCGGAACCACCGCGGCCAACCGCAACGACGACGCCGAAACGGTCGATATCATGCCGACTTTAGCGGCAATGATCGGTCTTCGCATCGACTCCGCAGGCATCGACGGCAAATGCTTGTCGGGCATTCAGGGAATCGCTTGCCCGTCACGCTAATTGGTTAAAAAGGCTGGCATTTCTTTAATCCGGCGTTCATTGAAGCGCGGGCAGTAGAAGCTGTCGGGGCGGCCGCGGTTGGCGGATCGCGGAGGCTTGATATGCGTAATTTGGGTATCGCACTCGTGGCTGCGCTCAGCGTTGCCGTGGCCGGCTGCGTCCAGACGCGCCAGTACGCCGACCTGCAGTTCTCGCCGCCGCAGGGCGATTACCGCCTGCTGGTCATGCGACCCGACGTCACGGTCAATTCGGTGACCACCGGCGGCATGAACCAGCCGCGCGCCGACTGGACCGAGCAGGCCCGGACCAACATCATTGCCGCTTTGGCCGCCCAGCAGGCACAGCGTGGCGGCAAGGCGAAGATCCTGGCCCGCCGCAACGAGCTGTCCGGCGTCAGCGAGGAAAATGTCGCGGATCTGGAGCGGCTGCATTCGGCGGTCGGCAATTCGATCGCGCTTCACAAATATCTTGGCGCCTATCTGCCGACCAAGAGCCGCCGCGGCCTCGATTACACGCTCGGCGAGGAAGCCGTCGCCCTCGGCCGCAAGACGGGGTACGATTACGCACTTTTCATGTACGCCGAGGACAGCATCGTGTCGGGCGGCCGGGTCGCCCTCCAGGTGCTCGGCGTCGCCGGCTGCTTCGTCGGCTTCTGCGCTCCCAACATCGGCGGCGGTGGCCAGTTCGCTTATGCCTCGCTGGTCGATTTGAAGACCGGCGACGTGATCTGGTTCAATGTCGTCCAGACCGGCAGCCAAATCGCCGGCATCAAGATGGGCGACATCCGCACGCCGCAAGGCTCGGCCCAGCTGGTCGAGCGGCTGCTGGGGCGGATGAAACCGGGCTACGAAGTTCGCCGCGCAATGGAGAAGCGCTGATGTGCTGGCGCTGTCATGAGCTCAACCGCCGTTCGCTGCTGGTCGGCGGCGGCATCGCGGCCGCCTCGCTGACCACCGGCGTCGCCCAGGCCCGCATTCGTCCGACCGACATGCAGCCGCTGATCGGTCCCGGATTCCGTCCGACCGACACCGACGAGATCGGCCTGTGGCAGCAGATGCAGCGGGTCGAGGAAGAAGTCTCGGGCTCCAACCTATTGATCAAGGATCCCGAGCTCCTCCGCTATTTGCAGGATCTCATTGGCACCGTCGGCGGGCCGGCGGCAAAGGACATGCGCATCTATCTGGCGCATATCCCCGATTTCAACGCAGTGATGTTCCCGACCGGTTTTACGGTGATCTTCTCCGGGCTTCTCCTGCGCATGCGCAACGAGGCGCAGCTCGCCGGCGTAATCGCCCACGAATCCGGCCACTTCCTGCGCCGGCACATGATCCGCAGTTGGCGCGACCTGAAGCGCAAGAGCGACATTTTCGCGATCGGGTCGATGGCCCTGGGAGTCGCCGGCGGCGCGGCCGGGGTCAACACTGGGGACATCGCCCAGCTGGCTCAATTGGGCACGATCCTGTCGCTGTTCCGCTACAGCCGCGAAATGGAAGCGGAAGCCGACGCAATGGGCGCGCGGCTGCTGGCGCAAAACGGCTACCCGGCGATCGAGATGGCCAACACCTGGGAGCAATTGATCGGCGAGGAGAACGCCAGCGCCAAGCATCGCCGCAAGCGGCGCGACCGTGGCGGCTCGCTGTTCGCGTCCCATCCGGCTCCGGGAGCGCGGTTGGCCGATCTCAAGGTTTCGGCCGCCGAGGTGACCGTGCCGGGCCGCACCTATGACAGCCGCCGTGCCCGCTACCTTCAGGCGATCTCGCCCATTCGCAAGATGCTGCTCGACGACCAGGTTAAGCTCAATGACCCCGGTGCCAGCCAGTATCTCATCGAGACCCTGGCCCGGGACGGCTGGAACGGCCTGCTGCGCTTTTACGAGGCCGAGGTCTGGCGCCTGCGCAATCGCCACGGCGACGACCTTCGCGCCGCCCAGGGCTATGCGGTCGCAGTCGCTTATCCCGACGCGCCGCCCGAGGCGTGGCGCTGGCACGGCCTGTCGCTGATGAAAGCGGGCCGCCAGGTGGAAGCGCGGGCGGCCTTATCACGCTACCTCGCGCTGCATCCCAATGCCGCCGATGCCCCCTTCATCCGCCAGATGATCAGCTAGACGGAGCCCGAAGCCGATGATGCGCAATCCCAAGCTGATTCTTGCCGCCGTGGCGTTGGCCCTGTCCGGCTGTTCGTCGCTCGGCGGCGCCGGCGAAGGGTTCGGCAGCAGCTATTACTCGCTGGTCCGGGTCGGCAGCCGGCAGGTCGGCGACGGCTCGATGGCGGTCACTTCGCCGCGGCCGTGGAACCGCACCCGCAAGCTGTTCCTGTTCGACGATGTCCGCTGGGTCGAGGACTGGACGCTCAATGGCCCGCTGCTCGACGGCATGAGTTTCGTCGCCGGGTTACCGAGCGGCAAATATCTTATTTACCAGCGTCGGACCGAGGACCGGCAGGTGCCCAAGTTCCGTTCGGACATGACGGCGCCCGAGATCGTTTCGATGCTCGAGAGCCTGTATCGCGTCCGCGGCGGCGCGGTCGAATTTCGGACGACGTCGCTGCAGCCCCGCGCATTCCTCGGCACCAACGGCTTCCAGTTCGACTTCGAGCACCTCGACTCGGACGAACTATGGCGCCGCGGCCGCGCCGTGGGCGCGGTGGTCAACGGCAAGCTCTACCTGATCCTGTTCGACGCCACGCGTTCGCACTATTTTGGCAGCGCCGTCGGCGATTTCGAGGCGATGGCCGCTTCCGCGCGCCTGCGCCGCTAAATCAGGCGGTCGGTCCTCCTACCGGCGAGATCGGGGTCGGCGAGGGATCCGTAGCTGGCTGTGACGGCGACGGGACATCGATATCCGGCGTGGTCGGTGGGGACTCGTTCGGCGCCTCGCTCGGCTGACCCGGCTGGGAAGGCTGACCGGGCATCGGCGGCTCGGGAGTTTCTTCGGGAAATGGCGGCAGTTGTTGCATGGCGTGTTTCTCCTTTAAGCAGGAACGCCTGTCTCATGCTGCGGGTTGCTCGTCCCGCCCGCGCTTGCCCCGGAGCCCATCCTTGCTATAGGCCGCGCACCTTCGAAGGGCCCGCGCGCGCGTGGCGGAATTGGTAGACGCGGCAGGTTTAGGTCCTGTTGTCGAGAGACGTGGGGGTTCGAGTCCCTCCGCGCGCACCATTTCGCCGAGCACGGGCGACCAAGAGATTGAACGGGACTGAAAATTGACCATGAAAACCGTCGAGACGGAAAACGAGGGCCTCAAGCGGGCCTTCATGCTGACCATCGCCGCCAAGGACATCGAGGCGCGCGTCGACCAGGAAGTGCGCCGGATCGCGCCGCAGGTCCGCATGCCCGGCTTCCGGCCCGGCAAGGT
>JBKJYX010000111.1:0-10065 GCA_046715575.1 Sphingomicrobium sp.
CCGGCGACGTCGGCTTTATCGTCGAGAGTGCGTTGGATGCGCGCGACTCCGCGCTGATCGCGCTTCCCGGCGGCTCAACGCCGAAACCGATCTACTCGAAGATCGCCGCCCGCAACCTGCCTTGGAAGCGGGTGACGATCATTCCGACCGACGACCGGCTGGCGCCGATGGACAGCGAGCTCAGCAACATTCGCGCGATCGCCCAGGCGTTCCTGCCCGTCGGCGCCCGGGTGTTTCCGATCGCGACGACGATCGACGATTATCGGCTGGCCGGTGGCGCCGCCGATGCGCGGCTTCAGGATTTGTCATGGCCACCCGACCTCGTCTGGCTGGGCATGGGCAAGGACGGACACACCGCCTCGATCTTTGCGGGGCCCGACCTGCAAGACGCACTGGATGCGCCCAAGACCCGGCGCGCGATCGGGGTAATGCCCGATCCAATGCCCGAAGATGCGCCCGTGCCGCGGGTGACGCTGACCCGCGCGTCGATCCTGGCCGCGCGCACGCTGCTGATCACCATCTCCGGCGCCGACAAGCGCGAACTGCTCGAGCAGGCGATCAAGGACGGGCAGTCGAGCAAGCTGCCGATCGGGCGCGTGCTGGCCGAAGCCGAGCAGCCGATCGATATCCATTGGGCGCCGTGAGGTTCTAACAGGCCTCGAGTGGCTTGCCGCGGGTTTCCTTGAGGAACAGCAGCGCGACGATTACCGACACTGCGGTGAAGAAAATCGGGTACCAGAGGCTGGCGTAAATATCGCCGGTGATCGCCACGAGCGCAAAGCTCGTCACCGGCAGGAAGCCGCCGACCCAGCCGGTGCCGACGTGGTAGGGCAACGACATCGCCGTGTAGCGCACGCGCGTCGGGAACATCTCGACCAGCGCCGCCGCTTGCGGGCCGTAGAGCGCGGTCGCAGCAACCACGAACAGCAGCAGGACGCCGATCAGCAGCGGCAAGTTCATCTGGTCGGGAGCGGCTCCTTTCGGGTACCCATTTGTCTCCAGCGCCGCTCCAAGCTGCTCGCCGACTTGGCCCTTGATCGCCTTTAATTCGGCGTTGGACAACGCCTCCCCCCCAGGGACCGGCAGCCGCCGGGCGCCGACCGCGACAGTCGTCGAGCCGTCGGCCGATCGCACCGTTGAGTAGGCAATGCCGCGGGTGACGAGCAAGCTCTTGGCGATGTCGCAGGCGCTCGCGAAGCGGGCGGTGCCGACCGGGTCGAACTGCACTGCGCAAGTCGCTGGATCGGTGGCAACGACGACCGGCGTTGCGCGCTGCGCGGCGACCAGCGCCGGATTGGCGGCGGAGGCAATCCAGTGGAACCCCGGCAGGTAGAGCAGCAGCGCTAGAAGCATTCCGCCGACCAGCACCGGCTTTCTGCCAACGCGGTCGCTGAGCCAGCCGAAGAAGACATACAGCGGCGCGCTGACCAGGGTCATGACGATCAGCAGCATGTTGACCGTCCGCTCGGGGACGGCGAGCGAGCGGCCGAGAAAAACCTGCATGTAGAAGAAGGTCGCGTACCAGACCGCGCCTTGCGCGCACATGATCCCGAAGAAGGCGATCAGCACGCGCTTCAAATTCTCGCGCCGCCCGAACGCTTCGCGCAGCGGTGTCTTGCAGACGTCGCCCTCCTCCTTGAGCTTGGTGAAGGCGGGGCTCTCGGAAAGCTTGAAGCGCAACCACACCGAGACGATCAGCAGGACCAGCGAGGCGAGGAACGGGATCCGCCACGCCCAGTCGAGGAACGCCTCCTCGCCGAGCATCGTGCGGGTTACGAGGATCACCAGCAAAGCGGCGAGCAGCCCGAACGCGGCCGACGACTGGATCCATCCGGTCGAAGCGCCGCGGCGGTGGTTGGGCGCATGCTCGGCGACATAAATCGCCGCGCCGCCATATTCGCCGCCGAGCGCGAGACCCTGCAGGATGCGGAGGACGATCAGCAGCACCGGCGACAGGATTCCCGCCGTCTCGTAGGTCGGCAGTAAGCCGATGGCGAAGGTCGCGGCGCCCATGATGGACACCGTCGCGAGAAATGCCCCCTTCCGTCCCACCCGGTCGCCGATCACTCCGAAAATCAACGCGCCCAGCGGCCGGAAGGCAAAGCCGGCGGCGAACAGGCCAAGCGCGGCGATCAGCGCCGCGGTCGGCTCAAGACCGGCGAAGAAGACCTTTGAAATGGTCTGGGCGAGCGCGCCGAAGATGAAGAAGTCGTACCATTCGAACGCGGTGCCGGCGGACGAGGCGACCACCACCCGCTTCATCGACCACGGCTTGTGTGTCGCCACTCGACGCTCCCCTGACACCCGACGCTAGGGTTAGCGGCAACTTTCGTCGGCGCAAGTCGCGGGCTAGGTCAGCTCGCGACTGCCGGCGACCAGCGCATCGACGACAGCAGGGTCGGCGAGCGTCGAGGTGTCGCCGAAGCCTTGGGTCTCACCCTCCGCGATCTTGCGCAGGATGCGCCGCATGATCTTGCCCGACCGTGTCTTGGGCAGGGAAGGGGCGAACTGGATCTTCTCTGGCGCGGCGAGCGCGCCGATGTCGTTGCGGACCTCGAGGCTCAACTCTTTACGCAATGCATCATCGCCTTCTTCGTCCGCGTTCAGGGTGACGAAGGCGTAGATCGCCGTGCCCTTGATCTCGTGCGAAAAGCCGACGACCGCGGCCTCAGCAACCAGGGGGTGTGAAACGAGCGAGCTTTCGACCTCGGCGGTGCCGATGCGGTGACCGGAAACGTTGATCACATCGTCGACGCGGCCGGTGATCCAATAATAGCCGTCCTCGTCGCGGCGGCAGCCATCGCCGGTGAAATAGAGGCCGGGATAGGTCTTGAAATATGTCTCGAAGAAGCGGCCGTGGTCGCCCCACACGGTTCGCATCTGCCCGGGCCAGGAGGCTGCGATGCACAGATTGCCGCTGGCGGGTCCTTCGAGGACGTTGTGCTCGGCATCGACCAGCAGCGGCTTGATGCCGGGCAGCGGCTGGGTTGCCGACCCGGGCTTCATCGCCGTCGCGCCGGGGAAGGGCGAGATGAGGATGCCGCCGGTCTCGGTTTGCCACCAGGTGTCGACCACTGGGCAGCGGCCGTCGCCGACCACCCGCCAATACCATTCCCACGCTTCGGGGTTGATCGGCTCGCCAACCGTGCCGAGCAATCGCAGCGACGTGCGGCGGTGGGCTTTTACCGGCGCGTCGCCTTCGCGCATCAGGGCTCGGATCGCGGTCGGCGCGGTGTAGAAGATGGTCACGCCAAGCCGATCGACGGTTTCCCAAAAGCGGCCGAAATCGGGGTAGTTGGGAACGCCATCAAACATCACACTGGTCGCGCCGTTCATCAGCGGGCCGTAGACAACATAGCTGTGGCCAGTGATCCAGCCGACGTCGGCGGTGCACCAGAAGATGTCGTCGTCGCGGGCGTCGAAAATCCATTCGAAGGTGCTCGCCGCCCACACCGCATAACCGCCGGTGGTATGGACCACGCCCTTGGGCTGCCCGGTCGATCCCGACGTGTAGAGAATGAAAAGCGGGTCCTCGGCGTTCATCGCTTCCGGCTCGCATGCCGTGGAAAGCCCGTCGCGCACCGCCGAGTAAGAGACGTCGCGACCTTCTCTCATCGACACGTCGGCGCCGGTGCGGGTGACGACGATCACGGTCGGCACGTCGTGCTTGGCCAGCGCCCTGTCGACATTGGCCTTGAGCGGGATACGCTTGCCCCCGCGCACTCCTTCGTCGGCGGTGATCACGGCGCAGGCGTCGCAGTCGGCGATCCGGCCGGCAAGGCTGTCGGGCGAAAAGCCGCCGAACACCACCGAGTGGATCGCGCCGATCCGCGCGCAGGCGAGCATCGCCGCGGCCGCTTCGGGGATCATCGGCATGTAGATCATCACCCGGTCGCCGCGCCCGATGCCGCGCGACTTGAGCGAATTCGCCATCCGGCAGGTTTCGGCGTGCAGCTCGCGATAGGTGAGGGTGCGGCCGGTGCCTGGCTCGTCGGGCTCGAAGATCAGCGCGATGCGGTCGCCGCAATCCGCAAGGTGACGGTCGAGGCAGTTGACCGACAGGTTGAGTGCGCCGTCGGCATACCAACGGATGCCGAAATCGGCCTCGTCAAACGACCAGTCGCCAGCTTGCGTTGGCAAGCGCTCCCAGTCCAGCCGCCGCGCCTCATTGAGCCAGAAACGGTCCGGCTCGGCGTCGGCGGCGCTGTGGAGCGCGTCGAGCTCAGCCCGGCCTATTTTCGCCCTGAAATGCGGCGGAACCGGGTGGACCGCCTCGCTCATGCCGTAACCGATTCTCCAGCAACGTCGATGACGAAGCGATAGCGCACGTCGCCTTTCTTCATCCGGTCCCAGGCGGTGTTGATCTCCTCGGGGCAGATGATCTCGACTTCCGGGTGGATGCCGTGGTCGCCGCAGAAATCGAGCATCTCCTGGGTCTCGGGCAAGCCACCGATCAGCGAGCCGGCAACAACCCGGTTGCGCATTGCGAGGGCGGCGCCATGTAGGCCGGGGAGCGTGTCGATCGCGCCGACGATCACCATCACGCCGTTGGGCCGAAGCAGGTTCACATAGGGGCCGACGTCGTGGCTGACGGGGATGGTGTTGAGGATGAAGTCGAAGCTGTCCGCCGCTCCGGCCATTGCGCCGGCGTCGGTGGAGAGAAGGACGTCGTGGGCGCCGAGCGCCCGGGCGTCCTCGCCTTTTTGGGGCGAGGTGGTGATCATGGTGACGATGGCCCCCATCGCCGCGGCGAATTTAACGCCCATGTGTCCGAGCCCGCCCAGGCCCGCGACGCCGACCTTCTGGCCGGGCCCGACGCCGAACTTGCGTAGCGGCGAGTAGGTCGTGATCCCGGCGCACAGCAACGGCGCCGCCCGGCTGATATCAAGGCTGTCGGGCAGGCGGCAGACGAACTCCTGGCGGACGACGATCTGCTCGCTGTAGCCTCCCTGCGTGACTGAGCCGTCCTGCAGGTCGATGCCGGCGTAGGTGAGGACCATGCGCTGGCAGAATTGCTCGTGACCCGCCTGGCAATGTTCACAGGTTCGGTCGCTGTCGACCAGGCAACCGACTGCCGCCCGGTCGCCGACCTTGAACTTGGTGACAGCAGAGCCGACGCCAGTGACGGTGCCGACGATCTCGTGGCCGGGAACCATCGGGTAGCGGCTCATCCCCCAGTCGTTGTGGGCCATGTGCAGGTCGCTGTGGCAAATGCCGCTATGGCTGATCTTGATGGCGACATCCTCGGGACGAAGGTCGCGCCGCTCGATCGACATCGCGGCCACCGGCGAAGAATCGCTATCGACGCCCCACGCTCTCGCCCTCGTTGTCATCGCTTGTTCTCCTATCCCGCGCGCGCCAGGATGCGTTGCGCCTGAACCAGGTGCGGGCGGTCGACCATCCGGCCGCCGACCGAAAGGACGCCGGCGTCGGGCTCGGCGTCGAACGCCGCGACAATCGCCCGGGCGTGCGCGATCTCGTCCTTGGACGGACTGAAGGCGGCATTGATGATCGCCACCTGGTCGGGGTGGATCGCGAGCTTGCCGGTAAAGCCTTCGCGCGCCGCGGCTTCGGCTTCCAGCCGCAATCCCTTGCCGTCCTTGAAGTCAGCGAAGATGCCGTCAACCGGTTGCACGCCGGCAGCCACCGCGCCCGCAAGGCACAGCGACCGCGCCAGTTTGTAGGTCAGGCTCAATTCGCCGTCGGAGTCGTATTTTGAAGATGCGCCGAGCGCCGCCGACAAATCCTCGGCGCCCCAACACATCGCCGCCAGAGGGGATTTCGGGTCGCGATAGGACAACATCCCGAACAAGCTCGCCGGCGTTTCGGTGACGATCGCGTGGACCGGTAGATTGCCGGTGCGGTGGGCGAGTTGGGCGACGTCGGCGCCGCTCTCGGACTTGGGCAGCACGACGCCTTCGAAGTCGGCCGACGCGAACAGTCCCAGGTCGGCCTTGATGTGCTCGCTGCCGAGCGGATTGATGCGCACCCACCATTGCGGTCCGCCGATCCGGGCGGGGAGGCCTTTCAGGATCTTGCGCGCGCCCGCCTTGTGGGCCGGGGCGACGCTGTCCTCGAGGTCGAAGATGATCGCGTCGGCGTCGCTCTCGAGCGCGCGCGCGATCTTCTTCTCTCTGTCGGCAGGGACGAACAGCCAGCTTCGCGGTTCGTTCATTGCGGCTTTTTCAGGAGCAGCGCGGTGCGTGTGCACTCGCACACCAATTCATCGCGTTGGTTGAAGCTGCGGTGGGTCCAGGTGACGATGCCGGCATTGGGCCGCGACTTGCTTGCGCGCACCGCGATGCACTCGGTTTCACTCCGCAGCGTATCGCCGGCGAAGACCGGATTGGGGAAGATCAGCTTGTCGTAGCCGAGGTTGGCGACCAGCGTGCCGAGCGTGGTGTCGGCGACGCTGACGCCGACCATCAGGCCGAAGGTGTAGATCGAGTTGACCAGCGGTTTGCCGAATTCGGAGGCGGCGGCAAGCTCATGATCGAGATGCAGCGGTTGCGGATTGTGGGTCAGCGCCGAGATCAGCACATTGTCGGTCTCGGTGACGGTCCGGGTGACTTCGTGGGCGACCCGGTCGCCAACTTGCCACTCGTCGAAATAGCGTCCTGGCATGGCGGCTGCTCTAGGCGACCTCACGCCGCCTTGCCAAGCGTCAGTCGATACTGCTTCGCGTGAGGCGTCCTTTGAGCTCGCACATGCCGATGTTCTCCACTGCGCCGATGGGATCACTCGAGCGGATCACATCCGCGACATGGCCGAGCAACTGCCCAATAATGTCGATCGATTGCATAGCCACCATGTGGCGCATCACCACTCCGGCATCGGCTGAGAGGTCATCGCCCATCGCGTCAAGCATTCGCCGTGTGTATTGAAGCTCTTCCGCAAGGCGCAGGCGCAGCAGGTCGTCGGTTGGAATCAGCGCCGGGGGCCGGGGCGGCGGGTCGCGCCGAATGGACCGGCGGACCGCTCCGTTTGCACGGAATTCGGCTTGGATCACGTCGCATTGCGCCTGGGTACTAAGTCCCTGCGCCGTTAGCTCATGCGCAGGCGTGCCGTTATGATTGTCCACTGCCATCCCTGGTCCGATCGTTCGGCCCAGCTAATCACAGGCAACAGTGTATAAACAAAGGATATTACATCCGAACTGGCAGCAATATCTCGGCGGCAGCCTCGGTCAGCGCCTCCTGGTCTAGCCGATAGGCGGCATAGAGGTCGGGCAGGCTGCCGGTCTGGCCGAAGCGGTCAACGCCCAATGGAGCGACGCGCTGGCCCAGCACTCCGCCCAGCCACGACAGCGAAGCCGGCGCGGCGTCGGCAATGGTCACGAGTCCCGCGCCGGGCGCGAGCGCTGACAGCAATATTTCGACATGGCTAGGCTCGCGCTTTCCGCCCCAACGCGCGGCCTGCGCCTTGGTCCAGCTACGGTGGAGCAGGTTGGGCGAGGTCACCGAAAGCAGGCCGAGTCCCGGCACGTCGGCGCGCAACTCATCCCACGCGGCGAGCGCTTCGGGCATCACCGCGCCCATGGCGACGATCGCCGCTTCGGCATCGGGCCCGGGCGGCCGCAGCCAGTAGCCGCCGTCTATCGCGCTTTGGCGCCAGCTGTCGTCGGTACGCTCGACTTGCGCGACCGATCGAGTCGACAGGCGGAAATAGCTGCTCTCGCCATCCGGGTCGTCGATCAACCGGAATGCCTCTTCCATCATTGCTGCGAGCTCGTCGGCGAACGCTGGCTCGTAATGGCGCAGGCCGGGCTGGCCGAGCGCGATCAGCGGCGGGTTGATCGACTGGTGGGCGCCGCCTTCAGGGCCAAGCGTGATCCCGCTCGGGGTCGCGACCAGGATGAAGCGCGCGTCCTGGTAGCAGGCGTAGTTCAAGGCATCGAGGCCGCGGGCGATGAACGGATCGTAGAGCGTGCCAATCGGGAACAGCCGCTGGCCGAACAGGTCGCCGGCGAGCCCCGCCGCGGCGAGCACGAGAAAAAGGTTGTTCTCGGCTATGCCAAGTTCGATGTGCTGGCCTTTGTTTGTGGCCGCCCATTTTTGTGCTGACGCAATCTTTGCCTTGGCAAAGACGTCGGTCGTTTCCTTGCCGCGGAACAGGCCGCGCTGGTTGACCCAGGCGCCGAGGTTGGTGGAGACGGTGACATCGGGCGAAGTGGTGACGATCCGGTCGGCGAGCGGCCCACCGACCTTGGACAGATCGAGCAAGATGCGGCCGAACGCGGCCTGGGTCGACTGCTCCTCGCCGGCGGGCGTGGGAATGTGCGGGACCTCGATCGAGCCGAACGACCGTGCGCGTTTTTCGCGGGCGATGCGGCTATTATCGATCAGCGCCTCGACCGCTGGTCGCGCATTGTCGCCGATACCTCCAAGCGGCTCCCATTCGCGGCCCTCGGCCACGCCCATGGACTCGCGCAAGGCCGCAATCTGCGTCGGGTTCATCAGGCCGGAATGATTGTCCTTGTGGCCGGCGAACGGCAGCCCGTAACCCTTGATCGTCCACGCGATGAATAGCGTCGGGACATCGTCGTCGGCGCCGGCGAACGCCTCGACCAGCGACTCCATGCAATGTCCGCCAAGGTCGGTGAACAGCGCCGCCAGCGCGGCATCGTCGTGGGCCTTGAGGAACGCTGCCGCGCCGTTGCCGAGATCGTCCTCGAGCCGCGCCCGCCACGTCGCGCCGCCCTGGTAATGGAGCGCCGACAGGTCAGCGTTAGGGAGTGCCTCGAGCCAGGCTCCAACCGTGGGGTTGGCACCGAGCGCAGCCTGGAGCCCCTTGCCCCACCGCAGTTCGACGACGCGCCAGCCGCAGCTTTTGAAGATCTCGTCGAAGCGCTCGAACATGCGGTCGGCGCTGGTCGCGTCGAGGCTCTGACGATTGTAGTCGACGATCCACCACAGCCCACGGATGTCGTGCTTGTAGGCCTCGATCAGGGCCTCATAAATATTGCCCTCATCGAGCTCGGCGTCGCCGATCAGCGCGACGAAGCGGCCGCGGTCGGCCTCGTCGAGCCAGCCGTGGGCGGTGAGATAATCCTGGATGAGGCTCGCGAAAGCGGTGATCGCTACGCCGAGCCCGACCGAGCCGGTTGAGTAATCGACCGGTATCCGGTCCTTGGTCCGGCTCGGATAGCTTTGCATGCCGCCGAACCCGCGGAAATTTTCGAGCTGTTCGCGCGATTGGCTGCCAAGCAGGTAATGGATCGCATGCAGCACCGGCCCGGCGTGCGGCTTGACCGCGACCCGGTCGTTCGGCCCGAGCGCATGGAAATAGAGCGCGGCCATGATCGCGGTCATCGACGTGCAGCTCGCCTGGTGCCCGCCGACCTTGAGGCCATCGGGCGACGGGCGGATGTGATTGGCGTGGTGGATGATCCACGCCGACAGCCACCGCAACCGTTCCTCGAGCAGCTTCAGAGCGGCGAGGTCGGGCGCGGAAGCGGGCTTGAGCATAAGCTTGCGACTAGACCAGCCCGCCGCCGCGGAAAAGCCGGCGAAGGTTCTTATCTAATATCGATAATTGACTTGACGACTATCAATATGTGCTTTATCGATAAACAATAAGTCAGGAGATATGCCGTGTCAAGCAAAGCCTCGTCGTCCGCCGCCCTGCCGATCGCTTTTGTGGTGCTTCGGATGCTGACTGTCGTGAACTGGTTGTATGGCGCCGCGATCCTGGTGCTGCTGACCCTGATGCCAAACGAGCAATGGATCATGAGCGCTTTCAAGCTCACTCCGTCGCCCGAGGCGGATCAACTGGTCATGGGCATGCGCGCCATCGCAATATTCGGGCTGATCGCGGTCCCGCTCAACCATCTCATCCTCAAGCGGCTGCTGGCGATGGTCGCGACGGTCCGCGCCGGCGACCCGTTTGTCGCCGCCAACGCCTATCGCCTGCGGGCCATTGCCTGGTTGCTGCTTGGCCTGCAGCTGCTCAGCCTGGTCATCGGCGGGATCGCCAGGGCGGTTTCGTCACCCGCTCATCCCTTGCACCTCGACGCAGGTTTTTCCGTCACCGGCTGGCTTGCGGTGCTCCTGACCTTCCTGCTCG
>JBKJYX010000112.1:0-3196 GCA_046715575.1 Sphingomicrobium sp.
GTTCGACACCGACCGCAAGATCCGCAACGTCGGCAAGGCCTACAAGCAATTGATCGCCGACTGGCGCAACGTGCTGCCGGCGTCGAGCGTCTGCCTGGTGGTGCCGATCAAGAAATTGAGCGAGCACGACAACCATGACGCCGCGGGCCGCGATCTCGACGAGACTCGTCTTGCCGGGGAATGAGGCCTTGCCGGAGAATGACATGAAGATCGGGCGCATCGAGACGTTCTTCGTGCCGCCGCGCTGGCTGTTCGTGCGGGTCGAGGCGGCGGGCGGCGCGGTCGGCTGGGGCGAGGCGAGCCTCGAGGGCCATGCCGAGGCGGTCGACGGCGCGTTCGAGGCGCTGCGCGACCGCTTCGTCGGCCATGATGCGCGGCGAATCGAGGATATCTGGCAGGTCGCCTTTCGCGGCGGCTTTTACCGCGGCGGGCCGGTGCTGATGTCGGCGCTGGCCGGGCTGGAGCAGGCGCTGTGGGACTTGAAGGGCAAAGCGCTGGGCGTGCCGGCGTGGGAGATGCTCGGCGGGCGGGTGCGTGACAAGATCCGCGCTTATGCATGGATCGGCGGCGACCGGCCGCACGAGATCGGCGAAGCGGCCAAAGCCCGGCACGACCAGGGGTTCTCGGCGGTCAAGATGAACGCCACCGCCGAGCTCGACTGGATCGGGACGCCCAAGCTGTTCGACGAGGTGGTGAAGCGCGTCGAGGCCGCGCAAGCGGCGGGCATGGATGTCGGGCTCGACTTCCACGGCCGGGTCCACCGGCCGATGGCCAAGCAATTGGCCAAGGTGCTCGAGCCGCTGGGGCTGTTATTCATCGAAGAGCCCTTGCTGTCGGACAATCCGGAAGGGTTGCGGCAGATCGCCCAGCTGACGACCACCCCGATCGCGCTTGGCGAGCGATTGTTCTCGCGCTGGGATTTCAAGCCGTTCTTCGAAATGGGCGTGGTCGACATCATCCAGCCGGACCTGAGCCACGCCGGCGGGATTCTTGAGTGCCGCAAGATCGCGGCGATGGCCGAAGCCTATGATGTCGCGGTGGCGCCGCACTGCCCGCTTGGCCCGCTGGCGCTGGCGTCGTGCCTGCAGCTTGCAGCGTGCACGCCCAATGTGGCGATCCAGGAGATGAGCCTGGGCATCCACTACAACACCGGCGGCCATGATTTGCTGAACTTCGTCGTCGACAAGGACGTGCTGTCGCCGGTCGACGGCTATCTGCCGATACCGGAGGGGCCGGGCCTCGGCATCACCATCGACGAGGCCGCGGTGCGCGAGGCGCACAAGGACCGCCACCGCTGGCGCAACCCGGTGTGGCGGCTACCCGACGGCAGTTTCGCGGAGTGGTGAACGCGCTAACGCGCTAGTGGCATTTGAAGCGGTCGAACGGCTCGAGGCAGGCCTTGCAGCGCCATTGCGCCTTGCATGGAGTCGAGCCGAAACGGCTGACTTCCTCCGTGTCGGTCGAGCCGCACTGGGGGCAGGTCGCGGCTTTGGCGAGGTCCGGTGGGGCGATGCCATAAGCCTTCAGGGCCGCTCTGCCCTGGTCAGTGATCCAGTCGGTGGTCCACGGCGGCGCGAGCTCGGTTTCAATGGCCACGGAACTGAAGCCGGCCGCGTCGAGCGCTTCGCGGACCGTGCGCTCGATGACCTCGGTCGCCGGGCAGCCCGAATAGGTTGGCGTGATGCGGACGCGATCGCTGGTGACGTCGCGGACGATGCCGAGATCAAGCACGGAGACCACCGGGATTTCCGGGTCCATGACGGTTGCGAGCACCGCCCGGATGTCGGCCCCTTTTCCCTTCGGCATCACACCCGTTCCAGCGCCAGAGCGATCCCTTGGCCGACGCCGATGCACATGGTGGCGAGCGCATAGCGGCCGTTGCTGCGCTGCAGCTCCTCGGTCGCGGTCAGCGCGAGGCGCGCGCCGGACATGCCCAGCGGGTGGCCAAGCGCGATCGCGCCGCCGTTGGGGTTCACATGTTCCGCGTCGTCGGGGAGCCCGAGCTTGCGCAGCACCGCCAGCGCCTGCGCCGCGAACGCTTCGTTCAATTCGATCACGTCCATGTCGGCAATCGTCAGCCCCAGACGCTTGAGCAATTTCTCCGACGCGGGCGCGGGGCCGATGCCCATGATCCGCGGCGGCACGCCGGCAACCGCTGCACCCAGGATCCGCGCACGGGGCGTCAGGCCGTTGCGCCTGGCGGCTTCCTCGCTGGCGATGATCAGCGCGGCGGCGCCGTCATTGATGCCCGACGAACTGCCGGCGGTTACGGTGCCATCCTTGCGGACGATCGGCTTCAACTTGGCGAGCGCCTCGAGGCTGGTGGCGCGCGGGTGCTCGTCGCGGTCGACGACGATTGGATCGCCTTTGCGCAACGGGACTTCAACGGCGACGATCTCGGCGGCGAGGCGTCCGCTTTCCTGCGCGGCCGCGGTGCGTTGCTGGCTGCGCAGGGCGAATGCGTCCTGATCCTCGCGGCTGATGTTGAACTCGTCGGCGACGTTTTCGGCGGTCGAGGGCATGGTGTCGTCGCCATAGGCCTCGCGCATCTTCGGGTTGACGAAGCGCCAGCCCATGGTGGTGTCGTAAATCTCGGCGTGGCGGTCGAAAGCGCTGATTGCCTTGGGCATCACGAATGGGGCGCGGCTCATGCTTTCCGAGCCGCCGGCGATGATCAGCTCGGACTCGCCGCCACGGATCGCCCGGGCGGCCATGGCGACTGCATCGAGGCCCGAGCCGCACAGCCGGTTCAGCGTTACTCCGCCCGAGCTGTCGGGTAGACCGGCGAGGAGCCCCGCCATCCGCGCCAGATTGCGATTGTCCTCGCCGGCCTGGTTGGCGCAGCCGAGGATGACGTCGTCGAGCTCGGCCCAGTCGACCGACGGGTTGCGTGTCATCAGCGCGTGGATTGGGATCGCCGCAAGATCGTCGGCGCGGATGTGCGCCAGCGCGCCGCCGTAGCGTCCGATCGGCGTCCGTATGGCGTCGCAAATATAGGCTTCGGTCATCCTAGCTAGATGACCCCTCGCCGCATTTGATCAAGCTCGATCGATTCGAACAGCGCCTTGAAATTGCCCTCGCCGAAGCCTTCGTTGCCCTTGCGCTGGATGATCTCGAAGAAGATCGGGCCGATCACATTCTGGGTGAAGATCTGCAGCAGCAGCCCCTGCCCTTCGGTCGGCGCGCCGTCCATCAG
>JBKJYX010000113.1:0-4446 GCA_046715575.1 Sphingomicrobium sp.
GGTCCGCGACATGTCGGTGCAGGTGCGCGATCATGTCGCGCCGGTATTGATCAGCGGTGCGGGCGACGGCCTCGACCGCGAGCGCCGCGCGCTTGCCGCTTTCCTGCGCTTCGCCGCGGAGCACAAACAGGTCTATCGAATTATCGACGAGGCCGAATTCGTCGATCCTGAAGGCTTTCGAAACCACTATGAGACCACCGCCGCGCGGATCGCGGCGCGCCTTGCCGACGCCGCCGCGAGGGGCGAGTTACGTGACGACGAGTCGCCCCTCGCTCACGAGGTCATCGCCTGGGCGACGATGGGCGCGAACGTCTTTCTCGGCTTGCGTTTCGCGGTCTGGGGTCACAGCGACCCCGACGAAGTGGCGGCCATCACCAATCGCTTGTTCAGGCACGGCCTCGGCGTGCGCTAACGTGTCGACTCAAGTCAAATAAGGACGCGCATGCCAGACGATTCACACAGTGTTCGCGAGGGGGAAGCGGCGGCCTGGCAGGCGCGGTATTGGACCAGCCGCGACGGCCTGAAACTCTATTATCGGGATTACGCGGGCCCCTCGGATCGGCCGCCGCTCCTGTGCCTGCCCGGTCTCACCCGCAATTCGCGCGATTTCGAGGCGTTCGCTGACCGTTATGCTGGCCGGTTCCGGGTGATTGCGCCGGATTTCCGCGGGCGGGGCATGAGCGACCGCGATCCTGAGCCGGCGCGCTATCTGCCGACCACCTACGCCGCCGACGTGCTGCAGTTGCTCGATGAGCTCAAGATCGACCGTGCGATATTTGTCGGGACGTCGCTGGGGGGGCTGGTGACGATACTGATCGCGGCGATGCAGCCGCAGCGAATCGCCGCCACCATCCTCAACGACGTCGGGCCAGAGCTCGACCAGAGCGGGATCGATCGGATCCGTAACTATGTCGGGAAGCCGATGCGGTTCCGCGATTGGGACGAAGCCGCCGAATATATCGCCGGGGTCAACCGCGGCCTGCCCGCCTCGAATGGCCATGACGACTGGGTGCGTGCCGCGCGCCGCGTGGGCAAAGAGGACGGCGACGGCATCGTATTCGATTATGACATGGCGATCGCCGAGCCATTTAACCAGCGCAATGACGGCGCCGTCACATTCGACATGTGGCCGCTCTACCGGAAGCTCGACGGCGCGCCGCTGCTGATCATCCGCGGCGAGCTCAGCGACTTGCTGTCATCGTCGGCGGCGCAAGCGATGATCGAGGCGCATCCGGACGCGGAGCTGGCGACGGTGCCGGGGGTCGGCCACGCGCCGGAACTCAATGAGCCGGAAGCCATCGCCGCCATCGACCGGCTGTTGCAGAGAGTCGCTTCAACGGACTGATCTCAAGTTATTTCGAGCTGTCGCTCAACCTCTTGGCGAGGGCGATCGCTTTCGTCGCGGTGCGGGTCGCGACGAAGATCGTATCATCGCCGCAGATCGTACCGACCACGCCCGGTAGTTCGGCCTGATCGAGTGCGACGGCGATCAGGTGCGCCGAGCCGGCCGGCGTCCGGATGACCACCAGATTGCCGGCCGGCTGGATCGAGCGCACCCACTCGGCAATGAGGCCGGAGAGCCGCCGCCCGGCCCAGTCGCTGTCCCCGAGAGCGTCGGGCAGGGCGTAGCTGACCGCGCCGCCCTTGCGGATCTTGACCGCACCCAATTGTTCGAGGTCGCGCGATACCGTCGCCTGGGTGACCCCGAAGCCGCGTCGGCGAAGCCGCGCCACTAACTCGTCCTGGCTGGTTAGAGGGCCCGAGCGAATCATCTCTGCAACCGCGCGTCGTCTACGGGCCCGTGAGTCTCCAGTGCTGCCTACGCCAATCGCCATCACCATCTCCAGCAATAATCATGCAGCATGTTGCATAAATATTCAAACATGTGAATAGGGGCGCAATCGTGATTCGGACCGCCATCCTTGGTGCTTCCGGCTATGTCGGCGGCGAACTCCTGCGGCTTTGCGCCGGCCACCCCGACCTGCGCCCGGCGAAGCTGTTCGGCGACAGGCGGGCCGGACAGGCGGTCGCCGAGGTCCACCCACATCTTGTTTTGGCCTATCCGGACATCGCGATCGAACGCTTCGATTCAGCCGCGCTCGACGGGATCGGCCTGGTCCTCGCAGCCCTCCCGCACGGTGAATCGCAGAAAATCGCCGGCGCCATTCTCGAGCGCGGCATTCCGCTGGTCGACCTCGGTGCGGACTTCCGGCTGTCCGACCCCGCCAATTACGAGCAATGGTACGGCAGCGCCCACGCCGCACCCGATCTGCTCGCGAACTTCGTCTACGGCATCCCCGAACTCAACCGCGAGGCAATTCGCAAAGCTAAAGCCGTCGCCGCGGCCGGCTGCTACCCGACCGCCGCGATCCTGGCATTGAAACCGCTGATCGATGCCGGGCTGGTCCGGGGTGGAAGCGTGATCGTAGATGCCGCGTCGGGCACCAGCGGCGCCGGCCGCGCTGCGTCGGAAGCTACCGCGTTCAATACGGTCGCCGGTAGCTTCAGCGCCTACGGGTTGCTCAATCATCGCCACACGGCCGAGATGGAGCAGGCGCTGGGCCCCGGCGTGCTGTTCACGCCCCACCTGGCGCCAATGGCGCGCGGCATCCTCGCAACCTGCCATACCGAGGCGGCTCGGGCGATGGATCCCGGCGAGCCGCTCGAGGTGCTGCGCACGGCCTACGCCGGCGAGCCGTTCGTCGCCGTGATCGACGATGTTCCGGCGACCAAATGGACGACGGGTTCGAACGCGGTCCAGCTGACCGCGCGCTTCGACCCGCGGTCAGGGCGGCTGCTGGTGATCGCCGCCCTCGACAACCTCGGTAAGGGTGCTGCCGGCCAGATGATCCAGTGCGCCAATCTGATGCTCGGCTTGCCCGAAACCCACGGGCTTTCGGCGTGCGGGGTCTATCCATGAGCGTGACGGCGGCAGAGGGCTTCGTCGCGGCGGGATGCCACGCGGGGATTAAGAAGCGGCGCTTCGACATGGCGCTGCTCGCCACCGACGACGGACGGCCGGTGCCGTGTGCCGCAGTGTTCACACAGAATAGGTTCGTCGCGCCGCCCGTCGAGCTCGACCGCGCCACGCTCGCGGCGAACAGAGGCCGAGCATCGGCAGTCATCGTCAATTCCGGCAACGCCAATGCCGGGACCGGCAAGGCCGGCTATAAGGACGCCCAGCTCATGGCGGCGGCGGCGGCCGAAGCGTTGCATGTCGCGACTTCCCACGTCCTGGTGTGCTCGACCGGCATCATAGGCACGCCGCTGCCGATGGAGCCGATCCTCAGCGCGGTGCCGAAGCTGGCGCACAAACTGTCGCGGAGCGGCGCCGACGATGCCGCGCGGGGTATCCTCACCACCGACCATCGGGCCAAGCAGGTGGTGGTCACGGGTTCGACCTTCACCATCGGCGGGATGGCCAAGGGTTGCGGCATGATCGCGCCCAATATGGCGACCATGCTCGCCTTCCTGACGACCGACGCCGATGTTCCGCTCCGCACCATGCAGGCCCTGATGAGGGAGGTGAGCGCGGCGACCTTCAACATGCTGAATGTCGACGGCGCGACGTCGACCAACGACACCGCGCTGCTGATGGCGTCGGGCCGGCGCGGGACCGCCGATGTCGACGAGTTCGCCAGTGTGTTGCGGCGGGCGTGCGAGGGTCTGACTCTGCAGATGGCGCGCGATGCCGAGGGCGTGACGCGGCTGGTGCGGCTGACCGTGAGCGAGGCGGCGAGCGATGCCGAGGCGCGCGCCGCGGCCAAGGCAATTGCCGAGAACAATCTGGTCAAGTGCAGCTGGCATGGCAGCGACCCTTATTGGGGCCGGCTGCTCGCCGCCGCCGGCTCGGCGGGCGTGGCGTTCAAAACCGAGCGCTCGCGCGTTTCCTACGGCGGTATCCTCGTGGCCCAAGGCGGGGTTGGAGTGCCGCACGACGATCGGGCGCTTGGGCGGCACATGGGGCAGGACGAAATCGCCATCGAGGTCGCGCTCGGCCTCGGCGACGGTTCGGCGGACGTGATCGGGATCGACCTTGGACCTGGCTACATCAAAGAGAATAGCAAGACGTCATGAGCACCGACCAAATGAGCCCCGACCAGACCGCGCGCGTACTCGTCGAGGCGCTGCCCTACATTCGCCAGTTCGCCGGCAAGTCGGTGGTGGTCAAGCTCGGCGGATCGTCGATTGATCAGCAGGCGCTCGACCGGGCGCTTGCGCAGGACATGCTCCTGCTGCGCAGCGTCGGCGTGCGCTGCATCCTGGTCCATGGCGGCGGGCCGCAGGTCGATGCGATGCTGCGGCGGGTCGGCAAGGAACCGCAATTCGACAACGGGCTGCGCGTCACCGACGCCGAGACGCTGGAAATCGTGCGCATGGTGCTGGTTGGGAAGATCAACCGCGACCTTGTCCGCACGATCAACCGCGAGGCCGGCGACAACCCGG
>JBKJYX010000114.1:0-2843 GCA_046715575.1 Sphingomicrobium sp.
GCGCCGTGATCAGGCTTTCTTGTCGTCGTCGACTTCGGAGAATTCGGCGTCGACCACTTCTTCGTCAGCGGCCGCTGCCTCGGGAGACTAGTCGGCAGTATCGCCGCCTTCAGGCTGCGCCTGTGCCTGCTGCTGCTCGTACATCGCCTGGCCAAGCTTCATCGCCGCCTGGGTCAGTGCGTTGGTCTTCTCATTCATCGCTTCGGGGTCGCCGCTTTCGACGGCGGTCTTGGCCTCGGCGAGCGCGGTTTCGATCTCCGTCTTCACTTCGGCGGAGACCTTGTCGCCATGCTCCTTCAACTGCTGCTCGGTCGAATGGATCAGGCTTTCCGCATTGTTCTTCGCCTCGGCTTCGGCACGGCGCTTCTTGTCTTCGTCGGCGAACTGCTCGGCTTCCTTGACCATCTTGTCGATGTCGGCGTCCTTGAGGCCGCCCGAGGCCTGGATGCGGATCTGCTGTTCCTTGCCGGTGCCCTTGTCCTTGGCGCTGACGTTGACGATGCCGTTGGCGTCGATGTCGAAGGTGACCTCGATCTGCGGCACGCCGCGCGGCGCGGGCGGGATCCCGACCAGGTCGAACTGGCCCAGCATCTTGTTGTCGGATGCCATCTCGCGCTCGCCCTGGAAGACGCGGATGGTGACCGCGCTCTGATTGTCGTCGGCGGTCGAGAACACCTGGCTTTTCTTGGTCGGAATGGTGGTGTTGCGGTCGATCATCCGGGTGAACACGCCGCCCAGGGTCTCGATGCCCAGCGCCAACGGCGTCACGTCGAGCAGCAGCACGTCCTTGACGTCGCCCTGTAGCACGCCGGCCTGGATCGCGGCGCCCATCGCCACCACTTCGTCGGGGTTGACCCCGACATGCGGTTCCTTGCCGAAGAACTCCTTCACCACTTCGCGTACCCGCGGCATGCGGGTCTGCCCGCCGACGAGCACGGCCTCGGCCACGTCCTTGGCCGCCATGCCGGCGTCCTTGAGCGCCTTCTTGCACGGGTCCAGCGTGCGGTTGACGAGGTCGGCGACGAGCTTCTCGAGATCGGCCCGGGTGATCGTCTCGACCAGGTGCAGCGGGGTGGTCTGCCCGCCTTCCATGCGCGCCGTGATGAACGGCTGGTTGATCTCGGTCGACGCGGCCGACGACAGCTCGATCTTCGCTTTTTCCGCGGCTTCTTTCAGCCGCTGCAGCGCCAGCCGGTCGCCGCGAAGGTCGATGCCTTCCTTGGCTTTGAACTTATCGGCGAGATATTCGACGATCTTGGCGTCGAAGTCCTCGCCGCCGAGGAAGGTGTCGCCGTTGGTCGACTTCACTTCGAACACGCCGTCGCCGATCTCGAGGATCGAGATGTCGAACGTGCCGCCGCCAAGGTCGTAGACCGCGATCGTCTTGCCGTCCTGCTTTTCAAGGCCGTAGGCGAGCGCCGCGGCGGTCGGCTCGTTGATGATGCGCAGCACTTCGAGGCCGGCGATCTGGCCGGCGTCCTTGGTCGCCTGGCGCTGGGCGTCGTTGAAGTAGGCGGGAACCGTGATCACCGCCTGGGTGACGGTCTCGCCGAGATAGGCCTCGGCGGTTTCCTTCATCTTCTGCAGGATGAAGGCAGAAATTTGCGAAGGGGAGTAATCCTTGCCGCCGGCATGAACCCAGGCGTCGCCGTTGGGTCCCTTGACAATCTTGTACGGCACCAGCTCGGTGTCTTTCTTGGTGATCGGATCGTCGAAGCGGCGGCCAATCAGGCGCTTGACCGCGAACACCGTATTGTCGGGGTTGGTCACCGCCTGGCGCTTGGCCGGCTGGCCGATCAACCGCTCGCCGTCCTTGGTGAACGCGACGACCGACGGCGTGGTGCGCGCGCCTTCCGCATTTTCGATGACCTTGGGCTTGCCACCCTCCATCACTGCGACGCAGCTGTTGGTGGTGCCCAAGTCGATTCCGATGACCTTGGCCATAAACTCTTCCCTCTTCATTGCCCCTCGGCTCCCCTCGGGCAGCCGAACACTTGATTTCGCTGGCGATATAGGTGGCATTACGCCCACGACAAGGATTGGGGAGCGTCTCGTGGCTTTGCCCAAAATTAACGCCAGCGCGGTATCGGCAGACGCCATGACGCTAAGCATGCCCGCTTCGGACCACGGCAGCGAGAGTGCCGCGTGGGCCCTCATCGCCGGACTGCTCCTGGGGGTCGGGGCGCTCCAGCTGCGCGCGCCGCTGCCAATCGCGCCTGGAACCTTGGCGGCGCTCCTCACCGCATGCGCCGCGCTCGGCGGCACCGCGGTCTTTTATCGGCGCGTCCGCCGCCAGGAGAATTTCGCGGTCATCTGCATCGGGCTGATGCAAGTGCTGCTGTTCAGCGCGATCGGTGCAATCCTGTCCTACCTGCTCGCGCGCGAAGGCGGCGCGCTATGGGACGCGCGGCTCGAAAGCTGGGACCGCGCATTGGGCTTCGACTGGCTTGCCTATATCCGCCTGATCGACGCCCACGGGTGGCTCGTCGCTCCGGTGCGCTGGGCTTACGCGTCACTGGTGTCGCAGGTAATCGTGCTGGTGCTCGCGCTCGGATTCAGCAACCAGCTCGCCACGCTGCGCCGCATGTTGCTGGCGGGGATGCTGAGCGGAACCATCACCATCCTGTTGTCGGCGCTGTTTCCCGCCGTTGGACATTTTGTCCACGACGGGCTGACCGTGGCCGATTTCCGCTACATCAACCCGTGGGCGGGCTATGCGCACCAGGCCGACTTCGACGCCTTGCGCAACGGCACGATGGCCGTCCTGCGCATGGACCAAATGCAGGGGATCATCACCTTCCCGAGCTATCACGCCGGGCTGGCGACGGTGACTCTGTGGGGTT
>JBKJYX010000115.1:0-10262 GCA_046715575.1 Sphingomicrobium sp.
CTACAGCCCGCCACAATGGACAGCATCTGGATCCAGGGTGGCAAGCGCCTCGAGGGGAAGATCCCGATCTCGGGGGCAAAGAACGCCGCGCTGACGTTGCTGCCGTGCGCGCTGCTCACCGACGAGAAGCTGACGCTGGGCAATCTGCCGCGGCTGGCCGACGTCGACAGCTTCGGCCATTTGCTCAACCAGCTTGGCGTCTCGACCATGATCGAGGGCGTCAAGAAGGGTGAAATTGGCCGGCGGATGACGCTCCAGGCGGCCGAGATCGCCTCGACCGTCGCGCCCTACGACATGGTCCGCAAGATGCGCGCCTCGATCCTCGTGCTTGGACCGATGCTGGCGCGGGCGGGCGAGGCGACGGTCTCGCTGCCGGGCGGATGCGCGATCGGCGATCGCCCGATCGACCTCCACTTGCAGGCGCTCGAGTGCCTCGGCGCGGACATCGAACTCGCCGCCGGTTACGTCAAGGCGTCGGCGCCGAAGGGCCGTCTCGCGGGCGGCGACTTCAGCTTTCCGGTGGTGTCGGTCGGGGCGACGGAGAATGCGTTGATGGCCGCGGTGCTGGCCAGCGGCCGTTCGCAATTGTTCAACGCCGCGCGCGAGCCCGAGATCGTCGACCTGAGCAATTTGCTGGTGGCGATGGGCGGCAAGATCGACGGCATCGATTCGAGCCATTTGACCATCGACGGCGTTGAGGGACTCCACGGCACCGCCTATGAAGTCATGCCCGACCGCATCGAGGCCGGCAGCTACGCCTGCGCGGCGGGCATCACCGGCGGGTCGATCGACCTCGTCGGCGCTCGGCCCGACGACATGCTGGCGATCACCAACGCGCTTGCCCACGCCGGGCTGATGGTCGAGTTCCACGACAAGGGCGTCAAGGTCAGCGCCGACGGTAAATTGAAACCACTGTCGCTCTCGACCGCGCCATTCCCGGGCTTCCCGACCGACATGCAGGCGCAGTTCATGGCCATGCTCAGCCTCGCCGAAGGCGAGAGCTTCCTCGAGGAGACGATCTTCGAGAACCGCTACATGCACGTCCCCGAGCTGCGCCGCATGGGCGCCGAAATCGAGGTCCGCGGCCGCTCGGCGCTGGTCCACGGCGTTGACGGCCTGACCGGCGCCAGCGTCATGGCCACCGACCTTCGCGCGTCGATGAGTCTGGTCATCGCCGGCCTCGCCGCCGACGCGGAAACCGAGGTCCTCCGCGTCTACCACCTCGACCGCGGCTACGAGCGGCTCGAAGAGAAGCTCTCCGCCGTCGGCGCGACCATCGAGCGGCGATCTAGCGGCTAGAGCCGGTCCAGCCCGTACAAAATCACGCCGACGAGGCCGCCGACAAGGGTGCCGTTGATGCGGATGTACTGGAGGTCGCGGCCGACGGCGCTTTCGAGCCGGGCGGTGATCGTGCGCGCGTCCCAGCCCCGCACCGTTTCCGACACCAGCTTGACGATCGAGCTGCCGTAGCTGGCCGCTAATCCGGCGACGGCGCGGCGGGCGAACTGGTTGATCGCGCCGCGGATGCGCGGATCTCCCTCCAGCGTCGTGCCCATCGATTTGAGCACCTCGCCCAATTTCCCGGCCATCGCCGCGTCGGGGTTGCGGGCGGCGCGGATGATCGCCTCGCGCCCCTTTTGCCACAAAGTGTCGAGCCACAGGCTGACCGAGCGGTTGGCGAGCAGTTCGTCCTTGATGGCCTCGACCCGCTCGCGCGTTTCCGGCTTGGTCTGAAGGTCGTTGGCAAGGGTCGCCAGCGCCTCCTCGATCTTCTGGCGCACCGGGTGCGCGGGGTCGGTCGACATTTCGACCGTCAGCTTGCGCAACCCGTCCATGATCGAATCGGCGAGCTTGGTGTCGAGCCCGGCCAATTTGAGGACCCAGCTGGCGCGTTTGCGGACCATCTCGCGGATCAGGCTCTCGTTCGAATCGAGCACGCGGGCGGACCAGCGGATGGCCGCTTCGAGCATCGGCACGTGGCGGTCCTCGTTGATCGCCGAGGCAAGCGCGTGGCCGAGCAGCGGCGACACTTCCATATTCTTGAGTCGCGACGAGATCGCGCTCTTGACGATGCCGCCCAGCCGCTCGTCGTCGAGCCCTTCGAAGATGTCGGCGATCAGGCGTGAGGCGCCATGCCGGATGCGGGTCCCTTCGCCCTCGGGGGCGCGCAGGAATCTCCCTGCCGCACCAGCAATATCGATATGGCGCATCCGCCGAGCCACCACCGACGCGATCAGGAAATTTTCCTTGAGGAACGAGGCGAGCGCCTCGCCAATGCGGTCCTTGTTGCGCGGGATGATCGCCGTGTGCGGGATCGGCAGGCCGAGCGGGTGGCGGAACAGGGCCGTGACCGCGAACCAGTCGGCGAGGCCGCCGACCATCGCCGCCTCGGCGAACGCCTTGACCACGCCCAGCCACGGGTAGGCGGTCTGGAAAGCGCGCGCGGCGACGAACACCACCGCCATCACCACCAGCAAGCCGGTGGCGGCCGCTTTCATGCCCGCGGCACCGGGCTGGGAGGGATTGAACCGGTTGAGGGCGGTCGAGCTCATCGCACCGCCATAGCGGGCGGGATTGGCGAAATCACTCCGCTGGGACGGCCTGGCCCTGGCGGTGCGCGTCGTCGCCGACAACCCGTTGGAACAGGCGGCCGACCCGCGATTCGATCGAGATCGCAATCGAGAAGTAGGATGGGACCAGGAGCAGCGTCAGGATCGTCGAGAAAATCAGGCCGCCGATGACCGTGATCCCCATCGGCGCTCGCCAGCTGTTGTCCCCGGAGATCGAAATCGCCGTGGGCAGCATGCCGGCGACCATCGCCACCGTCGTCATGACGATCGGCTGGGCGCGCTTGTGTCCCGCCTCCCAGATCGCTTCATCCTTTTTCATCCCGTGGTTCATCATCTCGACGGCGAAATCGACGAGAAGAATCGAGTTCTTGGCGACGATCCCGAACAGCATCAGGATGCCGATCAGTACGAACAGTGAAACGGGCTGGTCCGCGATGTGCAGCGCCACGGCCGCGCCGAGCGGTGCGAGGAGCAGCGATCCCATGTTCACGAATGGCGCCAGGAAACGCCGATAGAGCAGGACCAGCACGGCGAAGACCAAAAGCACGCCGGAAACCAGGGCGATGGCGAAATTGAACAGCAGCTCCTCCTGCCATTTCTGGTTCCCAAGATTCATCCTTTGGACGCCCTGGGGCAGGTTTTTCAGGGCCGGAAGTTGTTTGACCTTGGCCGACACATCGCCTTCCACCACACCCGGGGCGAGGTCGGCTCCGACCGCCAACCGGCGCAGCTGGTTCGAGCGCTGGATGGTGGTGGGACCGGATCCGAAGCCGACCTCCGCGACCGCCTTGAGGGGGACCGAGCCCCCTCCTGAAGTCGGCACGGGCAAATTCTCGAGGGTCGCGAGGTCCCGCCGGGCGTTTTCGGACAAGGACACTTTGATCGGCACCTGGCGGTCGGACAGCGAGAATTTGGCGCTGTTCTGCTCGATATCGCCCAAGGTCGCGATCCGGATTGTCTGGCTGAGGGCCGAGGTCGTCACGCCGAGGTCGGCGGCCAGGTCGAATCGCGGCTTGATGGTGATTTCCGGCTGCGCGAGCTGGCTGCCGACGCGCGGCGCGCGCAGGCCGGGAACGGTCTCCATCTCCTTGGCGATTTGTTGGGCGACCGCGGTCAGCTGGACCGGATCGTCGCCGCCGAGGAAGACCATGATATCGCGGGCATCCGAGTCCGGCCCGCCGCCGTTCTGGCTCTGGAAGCTGGCCCGCGCGTCAGGAACCGCGGCGAGTTGCGGCGACCAAGCGCGCTCGAACTCGGTGCTGGTGATTTCGCGATCCTTCTTGAGGACGATGTTCACCCGCCCGGTGCCGACGTTCACGCGCTCGAACACGCGTTCGACGTTGGGATCCTTAATCACCATGGCTGCGACACGATCGCTTGCCGCCTCGGTCTGTTTCAACGTGCTGCCGGGCGGCAGGACGATGTTGACGCGCGCATAATCGTCATTCTGCGGCGGGAAGAACGACTGCGACAAGGTGCCGAACAGCATGATGCTGAGCAGCAGTGTGACGATGCCGGCACCGACCATCGTCATCCGGTGGTCGTGCATCCGCGCATTCCAGCGCCCGGCCACGATTGCATGCCATTCCGCGAATCCGCCGCCGATGCGGGCCACGATCCAGCCGATCAGCTTGCCAACCCCGTAGGCGACGCCGCCGGCCAGCAGGAGGGCGAGGACGAAACTGATCGCGCCGGGCAGCAACTCGAGCTTGCCGAGAACCGACATGAAGGCACCGGTGCCGGCCCCGAAAACGCCAACGCCCACCAACAGCAGAAGCGCGCCCAAGGTGTAGTAGCCGAACTTGCGCGCGGGCTTGGCGAGCTTGGCCAGCATCGCGTCGGCTTTCGACGTGTCCAGGCTCCAGTTGAGCACCTTCAGATAGAGGTCCATCCACTTCCAATTGGCGTGCGGCTGGACGCCGTGCGAGCGCAGGAAATAGGCCGCGACGAGCGGCGTGATCATGCGCGCGACGAGCAAGCTCATCAGCACCGAGACGACGACGGTGAAGCCGAACGCCTTGAAATATTGGCCGGCGATCCCGGGCATCAGCGCGACCGGCAGGAACACCGCGACGATCGCCATGGTCGTCGCCAGCACGGCGAGGCCGATCTCGTCCGCCGCGTCGAGCGAGGCCTGGTAGGCGGATTTGCCCATGCGCATGTGGCGCACGATGTTTTCGATTTCGACGATCGCGTCATCGACCAGAACGCCGGCGACAAGGCCCATCGCCATCGTCGACATGAAATTGAGCGTGATCCCGAGCATGCTCATGAACCAGAAAGCGGGGATCGCCGACATCGGAATGGCAAGCGCGGAGATCCAGGTCGCGCGCATGTCGCGGAGGAACAGGAAGACCACGAACACCGCCAGGATCGCGCCGACGATCAGCCCTTCCATCGCCGAATTATACTGGGCCTTGGTGTAGTCGACGGTGTTGAAAATCTCCGAGAAACGAACCTTTGGATTTTCCTTCTCGAGCTTCCGCAACTCGGTCCAACCCGCGTCGTAGGCGGTCACTTCGGACGAACCCTTGGAGCGCTGGATCATAAAAGTGACGACCTGCCGCCCATTCATCTTGGCGATCGAACGCTGCTCGGAACTGCTGTCCTTCACCTCGCCGACGTCGGCGAGTTTGACGAAGCGGCCGCCGGGCAACGAGATCTGCGTCTGGGAAAGCCGATAGGCGTCCGGGGCATTGCCGAGGACTCGAACCGACTGTTCGGAACCCGCGATCTCGGCGCGTCCGCCGGCGCCGTTCATGTTGCTTTGCCGCAGCTGCAGATTGACCTGCGCTGCGGTGATGCCCTGCGCCTGAAGCGCGGCGGGATCGAGGATCACCCGGATGGTGCGGTCGACGCCGCCGACGCGACCGACCGCGGCGATGCCCTCGAGGCCGAGCAGCCGCTTGGAAACCGTATTGTCGATGTACCAGCTGAGCTGCTCGAGCGTCATGTCCGTGGTCTGGGCGCCGACGTACGAAATCGGCTCGTCCTCGGCGTCGACGCGCGTGACCTGCGGCTCAAGGATCCCTTCGGGAAGATTGCTGCGGATTTGCGAGATCGAATTGCGGACGTCGTTGACGGCCCGGTCGGTCGGAGTGCCAAGCTGGAACTGGACGAAGGTCGTGCTGTTGCCTTCGGTGACCGTGCTGCTGATCTCCTCGACGCCGGTGATACCCCGGATGGCCGACTCGACGCGCTGGGTGACCTGCGTCTCCATCTCGTTCGGCGCGGCGCCCGGCTGAACGACGCTGACGATCGCGGCCGGGAAGTCGATGTCCGGCGCGTTGTTCACCTGCATGCGCGCGAACGCGATGAAGCCGGCCAGCATCAGCCCGACGAAGAAGACGATCGGTCCAACCGGGTTCTGGATGCACCAGGATGAGATGTTGCGGAAGTTCATGCGGCTCTGGCTCTTCTCTTCACGATCAGCGTGCGGCTTGACGCTTGGGCGAGACCTTCTGCCCGGAGTTGAGGAACGGTCCGGCCGACAGGACGACGGCTTCCTGGCCGCTCAGCCCCTCGGCGATGGTCACGCCCTGATCGTCGACCGATCCGATCTTGATGTTTCGCCGTTCGACTTCATTCTTGCCGTTGACGATGTAAACGTAATTGCCCTTGTCGTCGCTGAGGACCGCGCTTTGCGGCAGGAGCGGCGCGCTCGTCGTGCCGCTGCTGATCCGCGCCTCCGCAAATCCGCCCGGGCGAATGGCCGGATCGTAGCGGACGGCGATGCGCACCTCGCCCTGCCGAGACTGCGGGTCGATCGTCGGCGACACCTGCCACACCTGGCCGGCAAAGCTGCGGTCAAGCCCGATCGGCGTCACGCTGGCCGGCATTCCCGCCCGCAGCAAAGCGATGTCCTGCTGCGCAACCTGGGCTCGCATTTCCATTTCTCCGCCGGCGGCGAGGCGGAACAGGGCGCCCGCCCCGGGACCGACGATCTGGCCGACTTCGACGCTGCGCGCGAGCACCAGCCCGCTGGCCGGTGCGCGAATATCGAGCCGGCCGACGCGGGCGCGGGATGCGCCGAATTGCGCCTGGGCAACGCGGACTCGCGCCGAGGCGGCGTCGCGGGCCGCCCGCTTGCGGTCGAAGTCGGCCTTCGAGACAAAGCCGCGGGCGACCAGCGCTTGGGCTCGATCGAGCTCGTTCTGGGCCAGCGCCGCGTCGGCCCGCGCCACCTGGATGTTGGCCGCGAGTTGCGCCGCTTCCTGGCTCTGCACCGAGCGGTCGATGGTGGCGAGCACCTGGCCCTGGCGAACCCAAGCGCCGGCGTCGACCAGCACACGGGTCACCATCCCGCCCTCGCCGGCAACGCCGACCGGCTGGTCGCGGCGAGCGGCAAGGGCGCCGCTGGCGGTGACGGTGCGGGCGACCTGGCTGCGTCCGGGGACGACCACCGTGACCGTCGGGATCTGGCCCTTGCCACCGGCGGCCGCTGCCGCTGCGGCCTCGTCCTCGCCGCTGCGCATCATCATCATCAACGCGATCGCGACGACGACCAGCGCGGCCACGGCGGCGCCGATGATCATCATGCGCTTGCGGCGCGAGCCGTCGACTACGACCAGCGTATCAGACGAATGAAATCCCGATTCCCGGTTCATGCTCAAATCTCTTGCCCTGATCGCGAATCCCGCGGCCGCTTTGTGCCGCAGCTGTATTATCGCAATAACTCACCGACCGCAACCACAGGATGACGGCCTTGCTTTTGCCGCGGTTTTTCTACCAACGGCGGCACTTGCTCCGCGAAGGCGCGTTGGCGCATGTAATGATTCGACCCCGCCAATGTGGGGCGGTCGCCACGAAAGGGGAAGCGCGATGATGGAAAATTACGGCATTCTCGGCTGGATCGTCATCGGTCTTTTGGCCGGCGGTCTCGCCAAGCTGCTCATGCCGGGTCGCGATCCGGGCGGCTGCATCGTCACCATCCTGCTCGGCATCGCCGGTGCGCTCGTCGCCGGTTTCCTCGGCCGGGCGGTCGGCTGGTACGAGCCGGGCGATGGCGCCGGCTTTATCGCTGCGGTCGTCGGCGCCTTCCTCATCCTGTTGATTTACCGGCTGATCGTCACCCGGCGCCGCTGAGGCCAGGTCGTTTCACCAACGTTCATCGACCAGCCATGGCGGCGCGCCAAGGCTGCCGCCGGTAAATTCAACGAGAGGATTGATCCGATGAAACAGCCATTTCTACTGGCTCTGGCGCTGAGCGCCTCCGCCATTCCCGCAGCGGCCTCCGCCCAGGTGACGGCGACATTCGCGCAGCCGATCGCCGGGACCAAGCTCGACATCAGCGCGACCGGCGAGGTCACGCGCGTGCCCGACCTGGCGACGATCTCGGCCGGTGTCGTGACGCGCTCGACCACCGCCACCGCCGCCCTTCAGGAAAACGCCGATCGCATGGAGCGCGTGCGCGCCGCCCTGAAGCGCGCCGGCATCGCCGACAAGGACATCCAGACGTCGAACATCAGCCTCAACCCCGAATACCGCTACGAGAATAACCAGCCGCCGCAGCTGGTCGGCTATACCGCCTCGAACCAGGTCAGCATCCGCTTCCGCGATATCCGCAACAGCGGCCGGATCCTCGATGCGCTGGTCAGCCAGGGCGCCAACCAGATCAACGGCCCCAACCTCTCCATCGACCATCCCGAGGGCGCGCTCGACGAAGCGCGGGCCAAGGCGGCGGCGGCCGGCCGCGCCCGTGCCGAGATCTATGCGCGAGCGCTGGGAATGCGGGTCGTCCGGCTGCTCTCGGTCAGCGAAAGCGGCGGCTATGCGGTGCCGCCGCCGATGCCGGTGATGATGCGGGCGCAAGCGGCGGATGCCGCAACCAAGATCGATCCCGGCGAGCAGCAGCTCCAGGTGACGCTGGCGATGACCTTTGAATTGCAATGATCAATGAAAAAGGCCGCGCGGTTGATGCCGCGCGGCCTTCGATACGGTTGATTGTGTCGCGACTTAGCGGACGGAACCCCGGCGAACCAGGTTGACCACTGCCAGAAGAATGATCGCACCGAGCAACGAATAAAGGATGTTGGTGAGATCGAGCGGGTCGGAGTTGTTGATGTTGCCGCCGCCGAGAATGAGGCCGGCGATAACCGCGCCGACGATGCCGACGACGATGTTCAAAATGATGCCTTGTTGGCGGTCAGTTCGAATAACCAGACTGGCGTGCCAGCCGACGACACCACCGACGATCAGCCAAATGATGAAACCCATGAGCGTTCCCTCCTGTTCGTGACCGCCAATCGCTACCCAGCGGCCTTCCGGCATCAAGACGCGTGATGCGCGCGTCTTGTTCCGGAATTGTCGGGCTGTGTCTAGGGGATGGCTAAGCGCGGTGACCGAAAACCGTGGAAAACTCCGGTTCGGTTGATTTCCGTAACGGGTTATCCGTCAATAACGCTGCTGGCGCTCGTAAACGTCGCGATAATGCTTGATCCGGGTGACGCGCAGGCCGGGCATTCCGCTGCGGTCGACGGCGCGCTGCCAGCCGGTGAATTCCTCGAGGCTCAGTGTATAGCGCTCGCAAGCCTCATCGACCGTCAGCAACCCGCCGGAAACGGCGGCCACGACTTCGGCCTTGCGGCGCACGACCCAGCGGGTGGTCTGCGGCGGCGGCAAACTGTCGAGCGTCAGCGGCTCACCGAGAGGGCCGATGACCTGGGCTGGCCGAAATTTTTGGTTCTCGAGCATCTGGGATCAAACCTGCTTAATCATTGTCGCTGTCAGCAGGCTTAAGCGCTTGCCATTGAAGATATTCTGAAGCGCGCTGGTTAACGTCACGCTTATTTGGCTTAACTTCTTGTGCCCGGATGCCTTGCGCGGCGCCGCTGGCGAACGCTCCACGAAGGGTTTTCAGGGCCTGGTCCCAGCCTTCGCTGGCGGACAGGTAACAGGCGATCGCCTCCTGGCGCTGACGGTCGGTCAGAGCCGTGTTTGCGCCGAGCAGGGTCAACAGCTCGGCGGTGCTCAACGAAGCATCGCTGGCCGCGGAAAAATCGCCTTCGAAACGTGACAACTGAAGCCTCTCCCCGGGCCAAACCTCGCCAATCCTTCTTCGCACCTAGCGATGATGGGTGAACTTCGGGTAAAGAGCGGCCATGCCGGTCAGCTTCGATCTTGGTCGCCCCGCCGGGGACGCACGTATCCTCGTCGCCATGTCGGGCGGGGTGGACAGCTGCGTCGTGGCGGCGCTGGCCGCTCGTACCGGCGCCCAGGTAATCGGCGTTACGCTCCAGCTTTACGATCATGGTGAAGCGGTTAAGCGATCGGGGTCGTGCTGCGCCGGGCAGGACATCTACGATGCCAGACAAGTCGCCGACCGGCTCGGCATCGCCCATTATGTGCTCGACTACGAAAGCCGTTTTAGGAGCGGCGTGATCGACCGCTTCGCCGACCAATATGCGCTCGGGCGGACGCCGGTGCCGTGCAGCTTGTGCAACCAGGGGGTGAAGTTCACCGACCTGATCGCCTTCGCGCGCGAGCTTGGCGCCGATTGCCTCGCCACCGGCCATTATGTGCGGCGCGTCGTTCACGGCGCCGCCGCCGAGCTCCACAAGGGCGCCGACCCGCACCGCGACCAAAGCTATTTTCTCTACGGCACGACCCGCGAGCAGCTCGCGCTGCTGCGCTTTCCGCTCGGCGATCTGGCCAAGGGCGAGGTCCGCGCGCTCGCCGCCGAGGCGGGCCTGG
>JBKJYX010000116.1:0-3039 GCA_046715575.1 Sphingomicrobium sp.
GGCCTGCTTCTTCGTCCATTTGCCGGCGTCGCGGTGGACGGTCGCCAGCACCGACGCCGCCTGCTCGCCGCCCATTACGGAGATGCGGCTGTTGGGCCAGGTGAACAGGAAGCGCGGGCTGTAGGCGCGGCCGGCCATGCCGTAATTGCCGGCGCCGAAGCTGCCGCCGATCAGCACCGTGATCTTGGGCACCTGCGCGGTCGCCACCGCGGTGACCAGCTTGGCGCCGTGCTTGGCGATGCCTTCCGCCTCATATTTGCCGCCGACCATGAAGCCCGAGATATTCTGCAGGAATAAGAGCGGGATACGGCGCTGGCAGGCCAATTCGATGAAGTGTGCGCCCTTGACCGCGCTTTCGGAGAACAAGACGCCGTTGTTGGCGAGGATCGCCACCGGCATCCCCCAGATGTGCGCGAAGCCGCACACCAATGTGCTGCCGTAGAGCGCCTTGAATTCGTGCAGCTCGGAGCCGTCGACGATCCGCGCGATCAGCTCGCGCACGTCGTAGGGCTCGCGCACGTCCGCGGGAATCAGGCCATACAGTTCCTCGGCGTCGTGCAGCGGCGAGCGGGGCTCGCGCAGTTCTACCCGCGCACCATCTTCCGCTCCCAAAGTCGAAACGATGTCGCGGACGATGGTCAGCGCATGCTCGTCATTCTCGGCGAGATGGTCGACTACGCCCGACCGCCTCGCGTGCAAGTCGCCACCGCCCAGATCCTCGGCGGAAATCTCCTCCCCGGTCGCGGACTTCACCAGCGGCGGGCCGGCAAGGAAGATCGTGCCCTGCTCGCGGACGATGATGCTCTCGTCGCTCATCGCCGGAACGTAAGCGCCGCCGGCGGTGCAGCTGCCCATCACGCAGGCGATCTGGGCGATGCCTGAAGCGCTCATGTTGGCCTGGTTGTAGAAAATCCGCCCGAAATGGTCGCGGTCGGGGAACACTTCGGCCTGGTGCGGCAGGTTGGCGCCGCCCGAGTCGACCAGATAGACGCACGGCAGCCGGTTTTGCTCGGCGATCTCCTGCGCGCGCAGATGCTTCTTGACCGTCAGCGGGTAATAAGTGCCGCCCTTCACCGTTGCGTCGTTGGCGACGACCATCACCTGGCGGCCGGCGACCCGGCCGATGCCGGCGATCATCCCCGCGCCCGGCACTTCGCCGTCGTAAAGGTCGAACGCCGCGAGCTGTCCGATCTCGAGGAACGGCGAGCCCGGGTCGAGCAGCCGTTCGACGCGTTCCCGGGGCAGCAGCTTGCCGCGCGACTGATGGCGTTCGCGGTGCTTGTCGGTCCCGCCGAGCGCCGCCTGTGCAACGTCGCTACGGAGCTTCTCGGCCAAGGCGCGATTGTGCTTGGCGCGCGCCTTATACTCCGCGTTGTCGGTGGAAACCTTGGTATCGATCCGCGGCGCGCTCATGCCAAGCGGCCTAGCCGCAACTTGCCGTGATTGCCAAGCGGGCTACTGCGGCCGATCAGCCCGCGCCTTGATATAGCCGATGATCGCCGAGCGCTCGCGCGGGGTGAGCTTGGAAAACCGGCTTCGCGAGCTCATCGCCATCAGCCCCAGGTCAGGCTTCGACTTGCCCTTGCCGGTGGTCAGCAGCATCTCCAGTTCGGCGTTGTTGTAAGCGCCGGCAAGGTCGAGGTTAGGCGTGAAACCGTCAAACCCCTGCAACGAGCTATTGTGACATTCCGCGCAAACGATCTGCGCCATGCGGCGGCCATAGACATGTGCCTCGCCAAGCTCGGGTGGCGCCTGGTTGCGGTAACGCACCTGCATTCCCGCGGCGTTCGCCATAATCCCGTCGGCGACCTGCTTCCGAAGCCCGGGCCCGACTCGAACCGGAGGCAGCGGCTTGCCGGCGGGCTCGACCGTGCGCAGGTGCGCGATCAGCGCGGCGAGGTCAGCATCGCTCAGGAACTGGTAGGATTCGGATGGCATGAACCAGAACTCCCGCCCGTCTTTAGGCACGCCTTTGCGGATCACCCGCTCGAGCTCGGCGTCGCTGTAAGTGGGGAGCAGAAGGGCCAGGTTGGGCGCGTTCATGTCGCCGAACTTGGGATCATCCTTGGTGACATTGGTACCGGTAAAATCATCGCCATGGCACCCCTGGCAGCCGAGCACGCGAGCGAGCCGCTTGCCATGCGCCAGCTTAGCCGCCTGATTGGAATAGTCCGATCCATCGAAGCTCAGGGCGGCGGGTGTCGCTTCGATTCCCGGCTTTTCGCCCGACCCACCACGTTCAACCTCGCAGCCGGCCAAGCCAGCAAGCGCCAGCACCGCAATCGCAATCCGCATCGCTGAATCTCCCCCAATGCATTGGTGCTAGCGCAAATTTTGGGAAGAGTTGAGTCAAACCCCGATCAGCTCCCGCCCGATTAGCATGCGCCGGATCTCGTTGGTGCCGGCGCCGATGTCGAGCAATTTGGCGTCGCGGAAATAGCGCTCGACCGGCCAGTCCTTGGTGTAGCCGGCGCCGCCCAGGGCCTGGATCGCCTCGCCCGCGACCTTCACCGCATTTTCGCTCGCCAGCAGGATCGCGCCGGCGGCGTCGAACCGCGTCGCCCGCCCGGCGTCGCACGCCCGCGCCACCTGGTAGACATAAGCCCGCGACGAATTCAGGGCAACGTACATGTCGGCGACCTTGGCCTGCATCAACTGGAAGCTGCCGATCGGTTTGCCGAATTGCTTGCGCTCGCGGACGTAGGGCAGGACCACGTCGAGGCACGCCTGCATGATCCCGATCTGGATCCCGGCGAGGACGGTGCGCTCATAATCGAGCCCGCTCATCAGGACAGCGGCGCAATTGTTCTCCTCGCCGACGACATTTTCGGGCGGGACGAAGCAATCGTCGAACACCAGCTCGCTGGTCGGCGATCCGCGCATGCCCATCTTGTCGACGCTCTGGCCGGTCGAGAAGCCCTCCATGTCCTTTTCGATAATGAAGGTGGTGATGCCTTTGCTGCCCTCGCCGGTCTTGGCGTAGACCACCAGCACGTCGGCGTCGGAGCCGTTGGTGATCCAGAATTTGGTGCCGTTGAG
>JBKJYX010000117.1:0-5538 GCA_046715575.1 Sphingomicrobium sp.
GAGTGGTGCGACCGGCATAATTTCTTCGGCCGCCACTTCGTGCGCGAAGAAGCGGGTTGCCTCGTCTTCGCCGCCGATCGCCTCCTCAACGTCCTTCTTGCCGAACAAGGCGAGCCATTCGCGGATCGATTGGGGACGCTCGGTCGGCTTGATGGTCATCGCCGCGTCGATCGCGAGGAGGAAACGCTTGCCGAAGCCGGGCCAATTGCCGTCGGCGAGCGGCTTGCCCTGGCCGCCGTGCATCCGCTCGAGCACTTCGGGCGGCTTTTCGCCGGTCACGCACTCAAAAAGCACCACCCCAAGCGCGTAGATGTCGGTCCACGGCCCTTGCGCATAGGTCTTCACATATTGCTCGAGCGCGGCGTACGGCGGGGTGTGGAAGGTGACCGTCGTGCTGGTCGCTTCCGCCGCTTCGAATCTCGCCGAACCGAAATCGATCAGGACCGGCCGGCTGTCGTCGGTGATGAGAATGTTCGGCGGCTTGATGTCGCGATGGAGGACACCGACCCGATGCGCGCGGTCGAGGCCCTCGGCGACCGGCCGGATGATGTTCCACAAACTGCGCTCGTTGAAGCGGCGGCCGTCCTTGAGCAACCGGGACAGCGACACGCCGTCCTCGAAGTCCATCACCATGTAGGCGGTGCCGTGAACTTCGAACAAGGCGCGCACGCTGACGATGTTGGGATGCCGGGTAGGCGTCGACAGATTCCACAGGAGCTTGGCTTCTTCGACGAACTTCTTGAGCCCCAGCGCGTGGACCTCTTCGACGTCCGAGCCGATCGGAACGACCGTGGATTCGGAATCTCGTTCGCTAATTGCGCTCGGGAAATACTCTTTGATTGCAACGAGTTCGCCGAAGTAGATGCCGCGACCCTTGTAGACGATACCAAAACCGCCGACGCCAAGGACGTCTTCCAGACGCCATTCACGGATGACCGTGCCGGCGGGTAACGCCTTGTTGCTGTACGCCTTACTCACTGCCGACTTCCCCCAGACGAATGCAATGAAGCAAAAGTAAATCGCATGATCCCTCGGCAATTGCTAGTCTCTCTCCCTTGGGCGGGAAGTGGGGGAAGTGAGCGTGGTCATCGAATGCGTCAGCCGAACCGATATTGGGCTTCGCCGGAAGGTGAACGAAGACTCCATGCTGGTCCGCACCGATCGCGGTCTTTGGGCCGTCGCCGACGGGATGGGCGGGCATGACAAAGGCGACGTTGCGAGCGCCATGGTCACCGAGGCACTTCTTCGCCTTCCCATCGTCTATGGCGTGCAGAATCTGGCGGAAGCAGCGATCGACGCGCTCACCCAAGTCAATCGCGAGCTGATTGCGCTGGCTGGATCGGAGGAGAGCCAGCGCACGATCGGCAGCACTGTCGTCGGGCTCGCCATCGCCGGCACTCAATTCCATTGCTTTTGGGCCGGGGACAGCCGCGCGTATCGGATCCGCGGCGATCAGATAGTTCAGCTGACACGCGACCACAGCCTGGTGCAGGACCTGGTCGACGCGGGCATGCTGACTCCGCAAGAAGCGGAGGATCACCCGAACGCCAACGTCATCACCCGCGCCGTCGGAGTGGGCGAGGATCTCAAGATCGATACGGTGAGCGGGGACGTTAGTCCGGGAGATTTATTCCTGCTCGCCAGCGACGGTCTGACGAGGCTGGTCAACGATGCCGAATTGGCCATGGAACTCACCTCGAAGCGTCCCGCGGAAGCGGCTGAAAGTTTGGTGCAAACCGCTTTGTCCCGCGGAGCGCCGGACAATGTCACGATGATCATCGCCAAGGTGAGCTAGAGGCCTCGACCCATATTTGTACGGCTTGACTGGCCGGCACTGCAGTGCAAGACTTTGCTTGAGCTTCATCGAGACTGATCGTGAGAAGGCGGGGCGTCACTGCAGCGGCTTTGACTGCGCTTTTATTAAGCGCGTGCCCTCGTGCACCCGATAAGCCTCCCGAACCGAAGCCCGTTTCCGTCGCGCCGTCTAAGTTGGAACTTGCCGAAGCTGCCTGGGGCGACGGCAACAGTAAGGCGGCAGCTGAGGATTTCTGGGGCGCGATCGCTTATTACGACAAAGCGATCGGTCTCGCCCCGGACCTTGCGGAATTGTATGTCGCGCGCGGCAGCGCTTATGTCGCGCTGCAGAATTACAATCAGGCGTTCGCGGATTTTCGGGCGGCGATTGAGGGCGACCCGCAGCTCGCGTCGGCTTATTATGCGCGCGCTTCACTCTATTGGTTGCTGGGAGAGCTCGACGAGGCGGAACGCGAATATGCAAATCTGGTGCGGCTGCGTCCGGACGACGACTTTTATGCCAGGCGCTATGCCAGAGTCCTGTTCGATCAGGGCAAGGCCATCGAGATGGAGAACTTCTATCGCGCAGCCCTGCGCGGCCATGCCGAGCGGGAGTGGGCGGCGCTGGGCCTGCTCGATGCAGTGGAGAACAACGCAGGCGTCAGTACGGCAATCACGGAAGGCGTAAAGCTCTATGAATCCGGCATCCGGGGACCTGGCATCAGGTCATTTATCGGCAGCGCCCATTTTCAAAACAAGAACAGTGCCGAGGCCGTAAAGTGGCTGCGTCCTCTCCTCCAACACGACGCCAATGAAGTCTCTCTCGAGGCGATCAGCGCGTTGGCCCAAGCATCGGCTCGCACGCATGACCCCATAGGCTGCGTCGATGTGATGCGCACTTACTGGGCGCGCCAGGGTCGGCCGACTGTCATCAATGCCAATAATGAGCTGGCCCGGTGCCAGCAGTGGGAGACTGAGGCTGCCGCGGCAGATGTGCCGGCAACGATGGAGGTCACACACTGATGAACGCTCGCGTGCGCACCGCTGGCAGGGGGGTTGCGGCAGTTAGCCTTATCACCGGAATGATGAGCGCTGCGATGGCCGTGGATACGTCTTGCGTCGGAGTCCAGCTGGTCAGCGCGGAACAGCGCTTCAACAGCCTTCCCAGCGCCGATCGGGAAGCCTTGGCGCCGGTGATGGACAAAATACGGGTGATGGCGCGTCAGGTCGAGCTCCAGGCGGCGGCGGCGGAGGCTGCCTACAATGCGGCCCTCGAGGCTGCGAAACAGGCGTATAGCGCGGCCCACCCGGGGCAGACACAGGAGCAGCCGTACGTGCTGCTGCAAGGTCAGCGCAGCGGTAATCAGTTCGACTCGGCTCTCGCCGATCATCTCGAAGCTCAGGCGCTGATCCACGGTGTCGAGGTCGAGATGGCGACTCTCGCGGCGCGAATGCCGAGCCATGGAGATCGTCGCGACCTCAGCATGATGACCCGAAATTTTTCGAGCGGCCAGGGAGCAGGCAACCGGTTTGTTGCTGCGGCAATGCGTGAAGATTCCGCCTACGGCCAATTGCTCTCGACACTCGCGGTTGCGCAGGCGGCCACGCGCGGCAGCAACATACCGGCCGGCGCATTGGTGGGCCGCCGGTTCGATACGACCGTCGGCGATCCGACGGTGGAAGCGGCACTGGCCGCAACCGATGTCATGGTCGCGCTCGATGGCGACCGGCTCGGCACCAATCTGTTGCGCGGGCACATCGAAGACGGCTTGCGGGGCGATGTTCATGTGCGGCGTGAGACCATGCGTGCGCAAACGAAAACTTCCGCGACCGTGGCGGGCCAGGTCGGGACAGATCTGATCCGGACCAACTCGCGCGAGTTCGCAGCGAAACAGATGGGCCGGGTCGCACGCCAAGCCATTGCGCCGCCGGCGCCCGGCGAGCAGCCGCAAGCGAAGGCTAAGCGAACGGCCGCTCAAGTGATGAAGGCGGTTGAGAAGGTGCGCCGAATCAGGATAATCGTGCCCTCGCTGTCGGCTTCAGCGCAAGCCGAGGGATCCTGACCCAGCCGGAGGAGGACGCCCATGCACGCGACCAACTGCGAGAATGCCTATCGGCAAGTCCGGCTGCTGCTGGCCTTCATCCTGGCCTTGGGGTTCGCGGCGCTGAGTCCATCGGGGGCTGCGGCCATGGCGAATCCTTGCCCGCCGGGCCATATTTACCGTGGCACCGAGGAGACCGCGACCGAGATCATTACCAACTGCGAGCCGGTCACCAATCCAGCGCTTCCTCCGTGCGACCAGTTGCCCGCGACCTTGAAGGCCCTGCAGGCTGAGGCTCAGAGCCTACGCCGTGAGCTGCAGCGCAATACGACTGAAGCAGCCCGAATTTCATCGGCGCTCGACGACTGGGTCGGGCTGCATGAAAACGCCCGCCGCCGTGCCCGTGAAAAGGCCCTTAAGCTGGGCACCGAGCTGGCCGTCAACAAAGCCTTGGAGAAGCTACAAGCCACGGCGCGTTTGCACCATCAGCTCAACGTCCAGGAAGCGGGTCTGCTGCGTCGCGAATGGGCGGCAATCGTTGGGCGCCTTTCCAAAATGTCGCCAAGCGAGAAGTCCTATCACCTCAATCGCATCGCCAATGCTAACACCGCCGAGCAAGGAGTTAAGGCGCTCAAAGCCGGCATCGATTCGATCAGGACAGCTAACGAAGTTGGTGAAGCTGTCGTCGATCCGACCCGCGAGGAGCGGCTTGAAGCGATAGCCAGCACCCTCGAACTGGTCGAAAAACTGTCCTTCGCCAATCCCTACACCAACCTACTAATCAAGGATCTCAAATCTCACGAAAACGCGACTTACGGCTGGTGGGCGGCGCTGGCAGCTCGCGGTCAACTCAAATCCTTCATCGCCCTGGAGGACAGTCTCCTGGCAGAATCGATCCGTGAATCCAGCCGTTATGTCCTGCTCAGCAACGCCATTTCCGCTTTCCGCCGACGCCAGGTCTATTGTCGGCCAACTGTGAGCTAAGCGAAAACCTGGAAGGCGGCTGCCGCCACACGTTGGTGCCAGGAGAGCACTCGAACCAGCTATACAACCGGTTGGAAATTATGCATTATATTTCAGACTATTTCCGAAAAGCCCCCAAAAAGGCCCCCACGGGGAGAAAAAAATCGCTCCTAGCCATGCATAGGGGCTAAGGTTAGCACCACGGTTTATCGCGCAACAAAGTTGGTGATCCCGCTATTCGACGGTGCAGCGTCTCGATAAGTGCAATCGTGTCGGGATCATCCAACGAATCCGCGGCATGTGCGGCCGCTTGGCCCAATTCTCGGATCAAGGCAGCCTGCCGGTGTGCCGGTACGGTGCCGTAGCTGGACAGCGTGGTCAGCACACCGGCATGACCGAGGTTCTGCGACCAGGCCTTGAACTGCTCGGGCGTTCGACATTCGCGCTCACCAACCTGCGCCAGCATGTCGCGAAAGCTGTGAGGGTTGAAATACGGGAGACCGGCAGCCGCAAACGCTTCGCGAAATATCGAACGAATAGGACCCGCAGTGGTCCAGCAGCGCCGGGCGAGACCAATCGCGGTGAATCCGCCCTCTTCGTCCTGCCCGATTTCGGTCGCCGGGAACAGCGGATCGTCGCCACCCCAATGCTGTTCGCGCTCCAGCCAGCCGATCCAATCCGTGACGATCGCTAAGGCCTCGCCTCCGACCGGGAAAAACCAAGTCGTAAAGGTCTTAGC
>JBKJYX010000118.1:0-4808 GCA_046715575.1 Sphingomicrobium sp.
TCTCGGAACTCGGCATCGAAGCGCGCGGCTTCCTTGCGCGCCGCCTGCTCGAGCTCGGCCGGGCCGAGATCGCCGGCCGGCGTATCGACCAAGTCGCGAACAAGCGCGGTCGCCTGCGCGAGACGGACGGCCTCGTCGATCCGCGCCGCCTCGCCGGTGACGAGGATCCGAGTGCCGCGCTCCGCGTCCTTCTTGCTCCGGTAATCGTCGAACCGGTGCTGGGCGAGGAGCCAGCCGAGCGCGGCCTTGCCAGGCGCCCCCTCGGCCAATTTGTACGTGCCCTCGGGAAGCGTTTCGCCGAGCCTGGCGAGGCACCAGGGCGACAGCGCCGAAACATCGGCGACGGTGCTCACTACCTCCATGTCGCTGCCTCGTGGCAGGATGACATGAGCATAAGCGGTCTTGCCGTCGAAGCGGTGCGCCTCGATCAGCGCGCGGTCCTCGGCGCTGCGGCTCTTCAGCCAATGGCTGAAGGTCTTCTTGTCGACAAGATGGATCGGGCGGGTCTTCTGGCCGCGATCGGCGACGAGCAAGGATGCGAAGTCGGTCATTCGCCGGGCGTGACGAGAAACTGCTCGATCCTGCCCGCAGGACCGGGTTCGGCGAAGGTCGAGATCGACAGCACCCGATTGGGATAGGTCACCTTGTAGGTCTGTCCGATGAACCCGCCGCGCAGGGCTGAGGTGCCGTCCGGTGCGAAGGCCGTCGGTTCGCCCAGCGGCTCGAGGCTCGAGTGATAGTCTGCCTGGACATTCCGCGAGAAGTAATAATTGGCATTGGTGGTCAGCAGCCTGCGGTCGAGCCGGCCGGAGCGGAGCTGATCGAATACAGTGCGGATCCTGGCGGTCGCCACCAGGGTCACGGGATCCTGGGGCGGGGGCGGCAGGACGATCTTGGCGATCCCGCGCGAAATTTCGTTATAGGCCGACCGCGACCAGCTGTTGGTAAGCACGACGATCGCCGCGCGCTCTTTCGGGTAGACGGTGTTGGTCGACAGGAAACCGACGGACTCGCCGCCATGCGCGATGACCGGACGCCCACCCGAAGTGCGAACGAACACACCCAGGCCGTAACTCGATTCCTTGCCGTCGTTGAGCTTGACCGCTGTCTCCTGCGCTTCCCAATCTTCATTCGGCAGGACTGTGCGATCGAGCCGGGCGATGTCCCACTTTGCAAGATCGGCGGCGCTCATCGACAGGTCGCCGGCGGCGTAGAGCCAGCCGGGCGCCGCGGGCGTCACCGCGCGCACCGGGCCGAGCGCGTAGCGCTCATAACCCTGGGGGAAACGCGGCCCGTTCGTCCGGTCGAGTTCCTCGACGCTGGACATGCGGAGCGGATTGAAAATCCGCCGCTTGAGGAACTCGAGCAACGGAATGCCAGCGACTTTATCGACGATCATTCCGGCGACGACGTAGCCGGTGTTCGAATATTGCCATTGCGTGCCGGGCTCGAAGTCGAGCGGCTTCTTGGCCCAGATGTTGACGATGCCCTGCGGGGTAATAGGCCGGGACATGGCGGCAAAGCTGTAGTCCTGCGGCCAATAGTCCTGCAGGCCAGAGGTGTGGTTGAGCAGCTGGCGAAGCGCGATACGGTCGCCGCCGCTGATTCCGGGAATATATTTGGCGACCTTGTCGTCCAGGCTGAGCTTGCCGTCGTCCTCGAGCAACAGAAGCGCGGCGGCGGTGAATTGCTTCGAGTTGGAAGCGATCTGATAAGGCAGGTCGGCCCGCGCGACGGGGATCGCTTCCGACGCCGTTCCATAAGCCTTGGCGAGGACCAGCTTGCCGTCGCGGACTACCGCGATCGAGGCCGACGGGACGCCGCTTTCGGTCAGGGACTTGGTCACCAGCTGGTCGATCCGCGCGGTTTCGTCGGCGTTGAGCGGCTGAGCTGAGAGCGGCCCGGAAAGCGGCCAGGTGGCGACGAGCGCGGCGAGCGCGAGGAGGCAACGAAACATGGGGCGAGCCTAATCGGCTCCGCCGCCATGTTCCAGTCAATTGGCCGCCGCAATCCCGTCGAGGTCGTGCTCGTCGCTGTTGAAGCAAACGCCCTTGCCGACGATCGCGACGCGCGGATGCTTGGGCTCGTTCCATTCGGCTTCCAGCAGGACATGGCATGATGGAACCGGCCGATTTACGGCGTCTTGTGGGTCGGCTATGGAACGGGCGGGGGATTGCTCGGTGCCCCTTGCTTGCAACATTCAGCAGGGAGGACGAGCATGAGTTTACTCTTCGCAGCGATGATCGGCTGGTGCGGGACGCGCTGGCCAGGTTGGTGGTGGCGGTGGCCGCGCCCGCCGGTGCCGGATCCCGAACCATGGTGGCGCGACGTCCTTGGCGGGGTCATTGGCGCGGTCGGCGGTGCCGGCGCGGTAATCGTGTTCGCGCCGATGCTGGTCGATGCGTCCCTCACCGAAATTGCCGCGACGGCGTTCTTCGGGGGAGTTTTCCTCGGCAGTCTCGGCCACAGCTTGATGGGAGCGGCAAAGGGCTGAGTCATTGATTGGGGCGGTGCCTTACGGTGCCGCCCCATTTATCTTAGCCCGCGCGTCGGTCGAAGCCGGGCGCGGGGAAGGTTCAAACCAATTATTTGGCCAGCTGGCCGCGGATCGCACCGGCCGGGAACGTCGCATTGTGGACGTTCACGTAATAGTTCTGCGGATTCTGGATGATGTCCTTGAGGACAGCCTGGTTGATCGGCTGGGTGGTGGACGTGCAACCGCTCAAGGTCGTCGGCGTCGCGTTGAAGAAGTCGACGACAATCGGGCCATTGGCCAGCGCCGGGGCGCGATGGATGTGCGCGCGGGTCGGCGTCGCGATGTTGTTGACCGTCAGATCCCAGCAAACGCGGGCCTGACCGTGGTTGACGGATATGCTGGCCGTTCCGGTGCCATCGGGGTCGCCGGCCCCTCCGGTCGGGAAAGCCGCGCTGACTTCCTGGGCGCCGGTCATGGTGGTCGTGAACTTGCGCCCGCCCTGGGCTGGCGGCTGGGCTAATGCGGTGGTAGCAACCAAGGCCGCGGAAGCGAAGAATGATAATACGACTGTCGTTCTCGGAGCCATGGCGTCGTCTCCTGCCATCGTTCCCACCCCGAGCGTGCAACTAGCACAGCCGCGGTGCAATTTGAAGTTTCGGAACCGAAACGCCGTAGAGGTCGTGCTCGTCGCTGTCTTCGATGAGAGCGCGGACGATGTCGCCTTGCTCGAGATGGCCGGCGGCGCGGAGATGGACTTCGCCGTCGATCTCGGGGGCGTCGGCCTTGGAGCGGCCGGTCGCTCCGCCGCTGTCGTCCACCGCGTCGATCAGGACGTCGATCGCCTTGCCAACCTTGGCGGCCAGCTTGGCGGCGGAAATGCGGGCCGAAAGCGCCATGATCCGCTCGAATCGCTCCTGCTTAACGTCTTCCGGCACCGGATCGGGGAGCGCATTGGCGGCGGCGCCCTCGACCGGCTCGAAGCGGAACGCGCCGACGCGGTCGAGCTGGGCCTCTTCCAGCCAATCGAGAAGGTACTGGAAGTCCTCCTCGGTCTCGCCGGGAAAGCCGACGACGAAGGTCGAGCGGATGGCGATGTCGGGGCAGATCTCGCGCCATCCGGCGATCCGCTGCAGCACCCGCGCGTCGTTGGCTGGGCGGCGCATGGCACGCAGGATCTTCGGGCTCGCGTGCTGGAACGGGATGTCGAGGTAGGGGAGGACCAGCCCCTCGGCCATCAACGGGATCACCCGGTCGACGTGCGGATAGGGATAGACGTAGTGCAATCGGACCCAGGCACCCAATGAGCCCAGCTCGCGGGCAAGGTCGGTCATGTGCGCGCGGACTTCGCGACCTTTCCACGGCCAGGCGGCGTGGCGCAGGTCGACTCCATAAGCCGACGTGTCCTGGCTGATCACCAGGAGTTCCTTGGTCCCGGCGGCGACCAGCTTCTCGGCTTCGCGGAGGATGGCGTCGGGGCGCCGGCTGACGAGGTCGCCGCGGATCGACGGGATGATGCAGAAGGCGCAGCGGTGATTGCAGCCCTCGGAAATCTTCAAATAGCTGTAGTGGCGCGGCGTCAGTTTGAGACCGGCCTCCGGCACCAGGTCGAGGAACGCGTTTGGAACCGGCGGCGCCGCTTCGTGGACCGCCGCGACCACGTCCTCATATTGCTGCGGGCCGGTGATCGCGAGCACGCCCGGGAAGCGCGCGCGGATCATCTCCGCTTCCTTGCCCAGGCAGCCGGTGACGACCACGCGGCCGTTCTCATTGATCGCTTCGCCGATCGCCTCCAGGCTCTCGGCCTTGGCGCTGTCGAGAAAGCCGCAGGTGTTGACCAGCACCACGTCGGCCCCGGCATAGTCGGGCGACATGTCGTAGCCATCGGCGCGCAGCTTGGTCATGATCCGCTCGCTGTCGACCAAAGCCTTGGGACAGCCGAGTGAAACCAGGCCCACGCGCGGGGCTCGAGGAAGAGTCATTACCGTCATCGGAAGAAGCGCGCCTCTAGCCCAAAATCCGGGCAAAAGCGAGGCGTCCGCTGAAGCTTAGGCCATGCTGTCGATGATCTCGAGAATGCGGTCGCCGGGTTTGAGGTTGCGGACCGCGGCATCACGCGGGTTGTACGGCTTGCCGTCGCGGATCAAGCGAACTGCCAGGCCAGAGCAGATCTCGTCGGGCGAACGTCCGACTTCGCTGGGTTTGATCACCCTTTCGCGAAGCATCACCTGGCCGTCGGTGGTCGCCAAATCGGCGAGATAGTCGGCGCGATGCGGACCCTCGAGTGAGCTGGCGAGCAGCAACCCGGCAAAGCTGACCGGGTTGACCACCGTGT
>JBKJYX010000119.1:0-5625 GCA_046715575.1 Sphingomicrobium sp.
ACGCCAAGCGGCTTGGCATACCGGCGACGATCGTGATGCCGGCGACGACTCCGGCGATCAAGGTCAGCCATACCGCGGGGCATGGCGCGCGCGTCGTCCTCGAGGGCGCGATGTACGACGACGCCCATGACAAGGCGTGCGAGCTGGCGCTCGAGCGGGGTTTTGTGTTCGTCCACCCGTTCGATGACGCGCAGGTGATCGCCGGCCAGGGCACGGTGGCGCTCGAAATGCTCGCCGAAGTGCCGGACCTGGACGCGCTGGTCATTCCGATCGGCGGCGGCGGCCTGATGTCCGGCGTCGGAATCGCGGCGCGAGCGATCAAGCCCGACATCGAGCTGGTCGGCGTCGAAGCCGAACTTTACCCATCGATGAAATGCGCGATCGAAGGCTGCGCGCTGCCCATGGGCGGCGACACGCTGGCCGAGGGCATTGCCGTTAAGCAGCCGGGGCGGCTGACCTCGGCCATTCTCAAGGATCTTAGCGTCGAGGTCATGCTGGTCGCCGAGCGCGACCTCGAGCGCGCGGTGGCGATGCTGGCGGGGATCGAGAAAAGCGTCGTCGAGGGCGCCGGCGCGGCCGGGCTGGCGGCAATGCTCGCCGATCCCAAGCACTTCGCCGGACGCAAGGTCGGCACCATCCTGTGCGGCGGCAACATCGATACTCATCTGCTCGCCAACGTGCTGGTCCGCGACCTGGTCCGCAGCGGCCGCATCGCGCGCCTGCGCGTCGCCGCCCAGGACCGGCCCGGCGCGCTCGCCGCGATCACCGCCAAGTTCGAGGCGGCGGGAGTCAACATCATCGAGATCAATCACAGCCGGATTTTCACCCGGTTGCCGGCCAAGGACACGGTGATCGAGGTCGAGGGCGAAGCGCGCGACCCGCAAGCGATCGACGAGGTCGTGGCGATGCTCGAGTCGGCGGGATTCCATGTCGAGCGCGCGTCGCTGGACTAACTTGTGTCCCTGCGCAGGCAGGGACCCAGGACTGGGCTCCCGCCTTCGCAGGAGCGCAAGTCACGCAAACCCAAGGATTTCCGCCCCAGTTCGGGACAGTGGCCGAGCTTAACCCTGTTCCCGGGAGCCAGCCCCTTTTCAACCGCGTTTACCAGCAGCATAAAGGAGTCAGTAACCAACGAGTTAGGAGCTGCGGTGAGCGCACCATTCCGCTTTCCCAAGTTCTTCGTGACGAACCCTTCGCCGTGCCCGTATCTTCCGGGCAAGGTCGAGCGGAAGGTGTTCACCGAACTGAACGGCCGCCAGGCGAGCGAGCTCAATGAAGCATTGGGCCGCATCGGCTTTCGCCGCAGCCAGTCGGTCGCCTATCGTCCCAGCTGCATCGATTGCTCGGCTTGCGTGTCGGTGCGGGTGCTGGCCGCCGAGTTCCAAGCCAGCGCGACCCAACGCAAGGTACTACGCCGCCATGGCGACCTCGAGGTCACCGCCTGCAAGCCGTGGACCACCGAAGAGCAATATGAGCTCCTGCGCCGCTACCTCGCCAACCGCCACCCGGGCGGCGGCATGGCGGAAATGGACGAGAGCGACTTTGCCGACATGGTCGAGCAGACGCCGGTTCGCACCTTCGTCGTCGAATATCGCGAGCCGTCGAGGAACGGCCGGCCCGGCAAGCTGGTCGGCGCCTGTTTGAGCGACCAGCAGGGCGACGGATTGTCGATGATCTACAGCTTCTTCGATGTCGGCCCCGGCGCCCGCAAGGGCTTGGGCACGTTCATCATCCTCGACCATATCATCCGCGCGGCGCGGGCCGGGCTGCCGTACGTCTACCTCGGCTATTGGGTCGAGGGATCGCCGCGCATGGCTTACAAGACCAGCTTCCAGCCATTGGAGCGCCTCGGCCGCGACGGCTGGGCGCGGATTGACGCGGATGCCGAGGTTCGCAAGGCCGCGCTCGGCCCGTGCGAGATCCCCGTCCGCCGCGAACGCAAGCACCTCCTGATCGACGCGTAGGAAAAAGGCGGAGCGCTTGCGCGCCCCGCCTTCCTTGCCCCCGGCGAAACTCTCTTAAGCGACTGCGGATTGAACCTCTTCGATCACCGGCTCGTCGTCGGCGTCGCTGTCGCGCAGCACGTAGCCGCGGCCCCACACCGTCTCGATGTAATTGGCGCCGCCGCAAGCCAGGCTCAATTTCTTGCGCAATTTGCAGATGAAGACGTCGATGATCTTCAACTCGGGCTCGTCCATGCCGCCGTACAGGTGGTTGAGGAACATTTCTTTGGTCAGCGTGGTGCCCTTGCGGAGCGAAAGCAGCTCCAGCATCGCATATTCCTTGCCGGTCAAATGGACCCGGCTGCCGTCGACTTCGACCGTCTTGGCGTCGAGATTGACCGCGATCTTGCCGGTCCGGATGACCGATTGCGAATGGCCCTTGGAGCGGCGGACGATGGCGTGGATGCGGGCGACCAATTCGTCGCGGTGGAATGGCTTGGTGACGTAATCGTCGGCGCCGAAGCCAAGCGCGCGGACCTTGCTGTCCATCTCGCTCATGCCCGACAGGATCAGCACCGGCGTGCCGACCTTGGCGGTCCGCAGCTTCTTCAGGACGTCATAGCCGTGCATGTCCGGCAGGTTCAAATCGAGCAGGATGATGTCGTAATCATAGAGCTTGCCGAGATCGAGGCCTTCTTCGCCCAGGTCGGTCGTGTAGACGTTGAAGCCTTCGGTGCTGAGCATCAATTCGATGCTTTTGGCCGTCGTCGGCTCGTCTTCGATGAGCAGGACTCGCATTGGCTATTCCCCTGTTCGCCACCGTGAGCGTAACTCGCTCTTAACGGCCTTGAAGCATCCATTAACCATTCGAGGGATGAAGGCAAAAGGTTAATATGGGGTAAAATCCTGAAATCCTTGGGCTCGTTGCAGCAGGGTCACAAAAGCTCCGCCAGATCGGACGCGATTGTTGCCGCCGCCCCGGCCTCATGCCATCGCAGCCGCATGCTTGAGGACCGCATCCTGTTCATCGACGGCGAGGCGATCGTGCTCGACAAGCCGGCCGGCCTGCCGGTCGACCCGCCCAAGCGCGGCGGCGACAGCCTGGCGGCGCGGATCCACGAATTGAAGTGCGGGTTCCAGCGGCCGCCGACGGTCATGCACCGGCTCGACCAGGATACGTCGGGATGCCTGCTGCTGGCCCGCAATCCCAAGGCGCGCGCGGCCTTCCAGCAGGCGTTCGAAGCCCGCAGCATCGAGAAATACTATCTGGCGGTAATTGGCAGCGAGATCGAGGGGGATGAGGGCGTGATCGACCTGGCTGTCGCCAAAATCTCGAGCGCCGACGCCGGGTGGCGGATGGTCGGCGATCCCGCCGGTCAATTGGCGGTCACGCAGTGGCGAAAGGTTAAGGCTCGAGACGGCCGCACATTGGTCGAGTTCCGCCCGCTGACCGGCCGCACCCACCAAATCCGCGTCCACGCGCGCGAGGCGTTCGGCAGCGGTATCGTCGGCGATCGGGTTTATGGAATCCCGGGCGGCGCGATGCTGCTCCACGCGTCGCGGTTGGTGGTCCCGCGGACCCGTAGCCCGACGATCGACGTCACCGCGCAGCTGCCAGACAGTTTCGGGGATTGGCGCGATGAAGCCTGAGGACGTCGTCATTCCCGAAGACGCGCTGTCGGAGAGCTTCCTCGCCGCGACCGGGCCCGGCGGCCAGAACGTCAACAAGGTCGCGACCGCCGTCCAGCTGCGCCTGGACCTGTTCAAGCTCGGGCTGTGCCCGGAAGTTTACGAGCGGCTGAAGCGCATCGCGGGAAGCAAGATGACGCTGGCCGGCGAGCTGCTGGTCACCGCCAGGCGCTTTCGCTCGCAAGACGCCAACCGCACCGATGCGAGGGCGCGACTGGCGCAGATGATCGCCGATGCCCATATCGTCCAAGCCAAGCGGCGCCGAACGCGGCCGAGCAAGGCCGCCAAGGCCAAGCGCATCGACCAGAAGACGCAGCGCGGCGCGGTCAAACGCGGGCGGGGCAGAGTGGAGTTCGACTGATGCCAAAACGTCATTGCGAGCGTAGCGCGGCAATCCAGTTTCTTGTCTTGGCTGGATTGCCGCGTCGCCTACGGCTCCTCGCAATGACGATGGAGGACTGATGTACGACTTCAAGATCGAAGCGGGCGACAAGGCGGTGATGTACCGCGATCTCGCCTCCGCGCTGGCCGGGCTGGTCGAAGGCGAGCCGGACCCGGTCGCCAACATGGCCAATGCCGCCGCGCTGATCTGGGAGACGCTGCCCGACGTGAACTGGGTCGGTTTCTACCGCAATGTTGGCGGCGAGCTGGTGCTGGGGCCGTTCCAGGGCCGGCCGGCGTGCATCCGGATCGCGTTCGGCGAAGGCGTGTGCGGCGCGGCCGCGGCGAGCCTTGAGGTGCAACGGGTCGACGACGTGCATGCGTTCGAAGGCCACATCGCCTGCGACGCCGCGTCGGTCAGCGAACTGGTGGTGCCGATCGTGGGAGCGGATGGCGAGCTGATCGCCGTGCTCGACCTCGACAGCCCGACGCGGGCGCGGTTCGATGCGGCGGACGAAGCGGGTTGCGCCAAGCTGGCGGCGGTGCTGGTGAAAGCTTTCTAGTTCCCCGGCGAAGGTCGGGGTCCAGTCAAACAAATAAATCCTGGGCCCCGGCCTTCGCCGGGGAACAGTCAAATGATCAGCTCAATTGCTCCAGCCGCTCGTCCGTTAGCCCGCCGGGAATCAGCATTACCGGGCACGGCAGCTTGCCGGCGTCGTTGCCGGTGAAATTGGCGACCAGCGGCCCGGGATCGCCGGCGGGAGCCGCGCCCAGCACCAGCGCCGCGACGTCCTCGCGCTCGCCGATATGTTCGCGCACCGCTTTGACCGGCTCGCCCTGGCGCACGATGATCGACGCTTCGACACCCGACTCGTCGAGCATTTCGCCGACCGACGAGCTGACGATGCCCTCGATGCGCAGGCGCTCTTCTTCCTCGAACGCGGCCTGGACGCCGCCCCACTGGACGAAATCCTGCGGTTCGACCACCGCCAGCACCTCGACCCGGCCGTGGGTCTTGGCGGCGCGGCGGGCGGCGAAACGCAAGGCGACGCGCGCCTCGTCGCTGTCGTCGATGACGACCAGATAGGTGCGAAGATTGTCCGGTGCCCCCATGGCATTTCGAGTGCTGCTTGAAAGCGGGGCGGAGCGCAAGTGAGCCGAGCTTATTTGGTCGAGCACTTGACCCCACCCGCCGCGTTCGCTTTGTGCCACTGGCTTCCAGCTTGATCGAGAGACGCCGATGCCGACCGAACTCAAGATGCCCGCTTTGTCCCCGACCATGGAGGAGGGGACGCTGGCCAAATGGCTGGTCAAGGAAGGCGATGCGGTCAAATCGGGCGACATCCTCGCCGAGATTGAGACCGACAAGGCGACCATGGAAGTGGAGGCGGTCGATGAAGGAATTCTCGAAAGAATTTTAATTGCCGATGGCACCGACGATGTCGCCGTCAATACGCCGATCGCGGTGATCTTGGGCGAGGGCGAGAAGGCATCGGATATTTCCGCCGTTCCCCCTTCGGCTCCGCTGCGCGAAGCCTCGTCCCCCGTAAAGGGGGAGGATAAGGTTGCGGCAGCGCCTCTTTCTCTATCCTCCCCCCTTGCGGGGGAGGAG
>JBKJYX010000120.1:0-6692 GCA_046715575.1 Sphingomicrobium sp.
CGGATAGGTCACATCGCCGCCGTCGAACGTCATCTTCAGCGTCTTGTCGGTCATGCGTTCGGCTCCACCATCTGGTCGGCAATGCGGTCGAGGCTTTCGCCCTGCCCGAGCAGGACCAGAACGTCAAAAATTCCCGGACTAGTGGTGCGGCCGGTCAGCGCCGCGCGGAGCGGCTGGGCGAGCTTGCCGAGCTTGACGCCCGCCTTTTCGGCGACCTGGCGCACCGCCTCTTCGAGGGCGTCATGCTCCCATGCCGGCACGCTGCCCAGGGCCTGGTGAGCGGCGGCCAACAAGTCGCGGCTTTCCCCGGTGAGCAAGGCGGCCGCGGCTTCGTCGACCTCCAGCGGCCGGCTGGTAAACAGGAACCGCGCGCCGTCGGCGAGCTGGTTCAAGTCATGGGCACGCGCTTTCAGCTCCGGCATTGCCCGGACGAGAAGCCCGCTATCGCCAACATCGAGCCGCTCGGCGACCAGTTTGGCCAGCCGTTCATCGTCCGCCTCGCGGATGTAATGGCCGTTGAGGCTTTCGAGCTTCTTCATGTCGAAGCGCGATGGCGACTTGCCGACTTGGGGCAGGTCGAACCAGGCGATCGCTTGCTCCCTGGAGACGGTCTCGTCGTCGCCATGGCCCCAGCCTAGCCGCAGCAAATAATTGAACAGGGCTTCTGGCAGGATGCCCATCTCGCGATAATCGTGAACGCCCAAAGCGCCGTGGCGCTTGCTGAGCTTGGCGCCGTCGGGACCGTGGATCAGCGGGATGTGGGCGTAGGTCGGCTCGCTCCACCCCATCGCGCGAATGATCGCCAGCTGGCGAAAGGCGTTGTTGAGATGGTCGTCGCCGCGGATGATGTGGGTGACGCCCATGTCATGGTCGTCGACCACCACCGCCAGCATGTAGGTCGGGCTTCCGTCCGAGCGCAGCAGCACGAAATCGTCGAGTTCGGCGTTGGCGACCGCGACCCGGCCCTGGACCAGATCCTCGATCACGGTCTCACCGTCGCGCGGGGCTTTGAGGCGAATGACCGACGGCACACCCTCGGGTCCCGCCTCGCCGCAATCGCGCCATTCGCTGTCGAGGCGGAACGGCCGCCGCTCGGCCTGCGCCGCTTCGCGCCGCGCCTTTAGTTCCTCGGGCGTCAGATAGCAGCGGTAGGCGGCGCCGCGCTCGATCAGTTGCTGCGCGACTTCGGCGTGGCGCGGCTCATATTCGGATTGGAAGTGGACGGACCCGTCCCAGTCGAGGCCCAGCCAGCGCATTCCGTCCAAAATCACGTCGATCGCTTCCTGGGTCGAGCGGGCCTTGTCGGTATCCTCGACCCGCAGCAGCGCCTTGCCGCCGTGATGGCGCGCGTAGAGCCAGGAAAACAGGCCGGTGCGGGCGTTGCCGATATGCAGGAAACCGGTCGGGGAGGGCGCGAAGCGCGTTACCACGTTTGACGGATTGTGACTTGCGCTCAAGCGCTTTCCTTTGTCTTGTCGGCAGAGATGCAATGGATGAGCGCCCCTAACATAGGGATTGCGCCTCTTCCACAGCGGGCTCGGCGGTTCTGGGGGACGCGTTTCAGCACCTTGCGCGAGGCGCTCGAGGGCTTCCTCGAACGCGAGCGCGGGCAGCTGCCGCCGTGGTTCGTGGTCGGGCTCGGCACCGGCATCGTCGCCTGGTTCGCATTGGACCAGCCGCGGGACTGGGCGGCGTTCCTGTGTGTGTCCGGTGGATTGGCGCTGGCGGGGTTCTCGCTCAAAGGCGGTCGCGCCGAGCGGGCGGCTGGCTGGTTTGGCCTGGCGATGATGCTCGGTTGCGCCCTGGTGTGGGCCCGGGCAAACTATGTCGCGGCGCCGCGGCTGCAACGTCCGCTGGTCACCGAATTCAAAGCCACGGTCGAACGGGTCGAGACGATGACCGCCAAGGGCACATTGCGGCTGACCCTCGCGCCGGCCGACAAGTCATTGCCGCCGCGGGTTCGGGTGTCGATCGACCAGGACAAGGCGCCCAAGGGGATCGCCAAAGGCGCCCGGCTCCAGCTCCGCGCGCGGCTCGCTCCGCCGCCACCGATGGCGCTGCCGGGAGGCTATGACTTCGCCCGCGACGCGTGGTTCAAGCAATTCGGCGCGGTCGGCAAAGCATTCGGCCAAGTGACCGTGCTCCGGCCAGCGCGGGAGAGCGGCATCGACGGAGTTCGCGACCGGCTCGACCGCCATATCCGCGATCGACTGCCGGGACCGAACGGCGGCATCGCCACCGCCCTCGCCACCGGCGACCAGAATGCCGTCTTGGTCGCCGACGCCGATGCCATGCGACGCAGCGGCCTCACCCATTTGCTGTCGGTCAGCGGCCTGCACATCGCCGCCGCCGTTGGCGCGGCGATGCTGCTGACATTGAAGCTGCTGGCGCTGAGCGAGCGGCTGGCGCTGCGGTTGAACCTGGTGCTGGTCGCCGCCGGGGTCGGTGCGGTAACGGGCGTCGGCTATACCTTGCTGACCGGCGCCCAGGTGCCGACCGTTCGCAGCTGCGTCGCAGCCCTCCTGGTCCTTGCCGGAATTGCGCTCGGCCGGGATGCGCTCAGCATGCGGCTGCTTGCCGTCGGAGCGCTGGTGGTGCTGATCTTCCGCCCCGAAGCGATCGCCGGCGCCAGTTTCCAGCTGAGCTTCGCGGCGGTCGCCTCGATCATCGCGCTGCATTCGAGCGCCTGGGCGCGACGAGTCTTCTCGCGGCGTGACGAAGGCTTTCCGGCAAGGATTGGCCGAGCATTGCTCGCGATGGTCGCGACCGGGCTGGTGGTCGAAATCACGCTGATCCCGATCGCCCTCTATCATTTCCACCGCGCCGGACTCTACGGCGTCGCCGCAAACATCATCGCCATCCCGTTGACGACGTTCGTGATCATGCCGCTCGAGGCGGGCGCTTTGCTGCTCGATGTCGCCGGCATTGGGGCACCGCTCTGGTGGCTGACCGGTCACGCGATCAACGCGCTGCTGGGTCTCGCCCATCTTGTCGCCGCCTCGCGCGGAGCGGTCGCCATGATGGCCGCAATGCCGCCATGGGCGCTGGGCATGATGGTCGCGGGCGGATTGTGGCTGTTCCTGTGGACCAGCCGGGCGCGGTTCCTGGGCTTGGCGCCGATCCTGCTCGGGGCGGTTGCAGCCGCATTGTCGCCGAAGCCCGACCTGCTGATCACCAATGACGGACGGCATCTTGCGGTCGTCGATGCCGACGGCACGCCGCTGCTGCTGCGCGAGCGGAGCGGCGATTTCATCCGAAGTGTCATCGCCGATTCCGCCGGGTTCGATGACGAGCCGCAGGAGCTGGCCTCACGCCCGTTCGCCTCATGCTCACCCGACAGCTGCATCACTCTCCTCGATCGCGGCGGGCGGCGCTGGCACGTGCTCGCGACCCGCTCGGCGCAATCGATCGAATGGCAAAGTCTGGTGCAGGCCTGCGCGGAGGCGGACATCGTCGTTTCCAGCCGCTGGCTGCCGCGCGGCTGCACGCCCCGCTGGCTGAAGCTCGATCGAGGCACGTTGGCACGGACCGGCGGAGTCGCAATCTACCTCACGCAGCGACCGCGGGTCGCGACCGTCGCAGAGCGAGTCGGCCGGCATCCGTGGGCCGCTGACGTGCCCGCTGACGAACAACGGCGAATGCGCTATGGCCCCCGCAGTCCAAGCGACAGGAGACCGCGCAATGCCCCAATTCGTGATCGAACGTGAGATGCCCGGCGTGGGCAAATTGTCCGGTGCCGACCTCAAGGGCGCGTCGCAGACCAGCTGCTCGGTGCTGCGCGACCTCGGGCCCGAGATCCAGTGGGTCCACAGCTATGTGACCGACGACAAGATCTATTGCATCTACCGCGCACCCAGCGAGGATCTGATCCGCCGCCACGCCGACACCGCCGGCTTCCCCGCCAACAGCATTTCGCAAGTCCGAGCGACGATCGACCCGACCACCGCCGAGTAGGTCAGCTAGTCAGCGGCGGTTTGCCACGCCGCGAGCTCGTTGCCGCTTGGGTCCCTGAAATGGAAGCGCCGGCCGCCGGGGAACGCGCGGATCGGCTTGACGATCGCACCGCCCGCGGCCTCGACGGCGGCCAGCGCTGCTTCGAGGTCGTCGACCTGGATCACCGGCAAAGGCGCTTCAGGCCGCTCCGTGGGGTCCGCTTGCAAGCCGACATTGGTGTCGTCGGTGGCGGTTGCGGCATAGGTCGGTGCGAACTGCATCATGGTCCAGCCGAACGCACGCTCGTAGAATCCGCGGGTGGCGGCAAAGTCGATCGCCGGCAGCTCGACATAATCCATCCGCGCCATATTTCGTCCTCCCCAGTAGTGGCGATGATCAATAGCGGCGGATGAGTCCGGCCAGCCGGCCCTGGATGCGCACCTGCTCGGGCCGGTAGCGTTGCGGTTCGTAGCGGCGGTTGGCCGGGTCGAGGCGGATCATGCTGCCTTCGTGGCGGAAGGTCTTCAGGGTCGCTTCGCTGTCGTCGATCAGCGCAACCACGATCTCGCCGTCGCGCGCGGTGTCGACCTTGCGGATGAGCGCGAAGTCGCCGTCGAGGATACCTTCCTCGACCATCGAATCGCCCGACACCTCGAGCGCATAATGCTCGCCCGGTCCGAGCAGGGCGGCGGGAACGGCGAAGCCTTCGGTGCCCTGCAGGGCCTCGATCGGCGTGCCGGCGGCGATTCGCCCATGCATCGGGATTTCGATGGTGTCGTTGGCGGGCAAGGGTGCGGCCGCGCGGGGAGCTGCAACGGCCGCGGAAGCATTCGCTTCCGGGATCTTGAGGATTTCCAAAGCGCGCGCCCGGTTCGGCAGGCGGCGGATAAACTTGCGCTCCTCGAGCGCCGAGATCAGCCGGTGGACACCCGATTAGGATTTGAGGTCGAGCGCCTCGCGCATCTCGTCGAAGCTGGGGCTGACGCCGGTGCGGCCGAGGCGGCCGTGGATGAACATCAGCAATTCATGCTGTTTGGCGGTGAGCATCGGCGGTCACTCCATTCGTTGTCATCAGGAACGAACGGAGAACGTGTAGGCAACGTAAGGGCGCTCGTCAAGCAGCTTCTAGCTGCCGCTGATCCGCTTCTTGGCGGCGGCGATCGCGCCCTCGTTACGGCGCACGCCGACCGCTTCCCGCACGGCGGCGAGAAATTCGCGCGCATATTCCTCGGAAATCGCCCGCTGGAACTCGCTTTGAACGCGGCCGATGAGCAGCGGCTGGGTCAGTGCATTGCCGGGGACGATGCGGTTGACCTTGACGATCGAGAAGCCGCGCTGTTGCGGGTCGGGGACCATGCGGCTCTTGCCCGCGCCAAGCGTGAACAGCATGCGGATCGCGGCGGGGACATCGTCGCCCAACTGGGACAGGTCAAGTCGGCGCGCGCCCACTTGCCGGACCGGCGGGAGCGAAACACCGGCTTCGGCGACCGCTTTGGCCAGCGGCACATTGAGCGCAACCTTGGCGGCGATCGCGCTGGCGACGGTTCGCGCCCGCGCGGCGGCTTTCTGGTTGACCCAATCCTCGGCGACGCGCGCGCGGATGCTGGCGAGCGGGGCGGGGGCCGCGGCGACGATCCGCGCCGGAGCGACGAGCACATAGCCGGCGTCCTTGGTCAGCGACTCGACCACCGGGTCATCGTCCTGGGTCAGCTCGAAGCCGCCCTTCAGCGCCGGCGCGAGCTCGGCCGGAAAGCGGAATCCCGGATTATCGCGTGCGACACCGCTGGCGGTGATCGGCGGGGTCTCGGTAATCGGGAGCTTGGACTGTGCCGCGGCCTCGGTGAAGTTGCTGCCCGCGGTGATCGCGTCCTCGACCTTGGTAACGAGGTCGGTCAGCGCTTCCTTGCGCTTGTCGGCGGTGAGCTTGGCGGCAATCTCGCTGCGCGCGGCGGCGAGCGGCTTGCCGCCTTCGCGGCGGACCGAATCCACTTTCACGACGTGCCAGCCAAGGTCCGACTGGAGTGGGCCGACAATCCCGCCCGACGGGGCGGCGAAGGCGGCTGCGGCGACGGCGTTGCCGGCCACCGAAGCGAACTCACCGCGGGTCTGTGGGCCGACCGAAATATCGGCCGCGCTCAATCCAGCGGGAGCCGTCGCGGCGACGAAGCTCGCACCGCCGCGGGCGCGAGAGGCAATGGCGTTGGCGGTGTTGCGGTCCGTCACGACCGCCTGGCTGATGACCCGGATTTCCTTCGCCCCGTAGGTCGCCTGGTTGGCGTTGTAATAAGCGGCGATTTCCGGCTCGGACGCGGCCACTCCGGCGACTTGCTCGGGGCCGATTCGGGCGAAGCGCAGCACGCGCTGCTCGGGGACCATGTAGCGGTTGCGGTTGGCGGCATGGAAACGCTGGAGATCGGCGTCGGTCGGATTGAGCCCCGCCCGGAACAAGGTCACGGGGACGATGGCGACATCGCCCTGGCGCGATTCGAGCAGCATCGAGGCATAAGGGGTCGCGACCCCCACCGGCACCCGGGCGTTGGTGGCGATCGGGGTCAGCAGCATGCGCTGCAGCATCGAGCTGCTGATCAGCAGGCGCACTTCCTGGTCGGTCATCCGCTGCTGCGCGAGGAAGCTCTGATAGGCCTGGTCGCTGAACTTTCCGTCGAGCCCGCGGGTGCCGGGAATGTTGGCGATTTCCGCATCGACCAGCCGCTTTGACAAGGTGAAGCCATATTTGTCGGCGAACGCCTGCAAGGTGC
>JBKJYX010000121.1:0-3346 GCA_046715575.1 Sphingomicrobium sp.
CAATTCGTCCATGCCGGCCTTTCCCGCGCCCGACACCGACTGGTAGGTCGCCACCACCACGCGCTTGATGGTCGCCGCGTCGTGGAGCGGCTTCAGCGCCACCACCAGCTGCGCGGTCGAGCAATTGGGATTGGCGATGATGTTCTTCTTGGCATAGCCGGCGATCGCCTCGGGATTCACCTCGGGCACGATCAGCGGCACGTCGGGGTCCATCCGGTACAGCGAACTGTTGTCGATCACCGTGCAGCCGGCCGCCGCGGCGCGGGGCACGTGCAGCTTGCTGATGTCCGAGCCGGCGGCGAACAGGGCCATGTCCCAGCCGGCAAAGTCGAAATGGTCGAGATTCTTGACCTTGAGCGTCTCGCCGGATTCGCCGAAATCGACTTCGTCCCCGGTCGACCGGGCGGAGGCGACCGCGGCAACCTCGTCGGCGGGGAATTGCCGCTCGGCGAGGATGTTGAGGATCTCGCGCCCGACATTGCCCGTCGCACCCACGACCGCGACCCGATAGCCCATCTCAATCCCTTCAGCTGCGAAGCGCCGCGCCTATCGCAAGCGCGCGCCGAAAGCGATATGGCCCTGCCCTGCCTGCACGCAAGACCGGGGGGATCATGCGCAAACCGATATTGTTGATTGCCCTGCTGTTGGCCGCTTTGCTTGGGGCAATGGCGGCGACGTCGCTGCTCGTCCCGGTTCCCGAGGTGAGGACGCAAGCCACGCCGTCGCAGTTCAATGAGATGCGCGCCCGCGCCAGGCTCGCCCGCATCCTGGGCGACCAGCAGCCGCATCCCGCCGATTCGCCAGCCAATGATGGCGTCCGCGACCGGCTACTTGCGGAAATGCGTGGCGTCGGCCTGACCCCGCAGGTTCGCGACCAGATTGCCTGCAACGAAATCTACAAGGCTCGCGGCGTCGTTTGCGCGCGGGTCCGCAACGTGATTGCGACGATCGGCCCGCAGCAGGGACGCCACCTGCTGCTCAATGCGCATTACGACAGCTCCTCCGCCGGCCCCGGCGCGGGCGACGATGGCGTTGGGGTGGCGACGCTGCTGGAAGTCGCCTCGATCATAAGGCGCGAGCCGTTGCGGCGGCCGGTCACCTTCCTGTTCAACGAGGGCGAGGAGCTTGGGCTGGTCGGCGCCCGCGCCTTCCTCGCCGACCCATTGAGCCGCGCCGTCGACAGTTTGATCAATTTGGAAGCGCGCGGCGTCAGCGGCCCGGTCAACATGTTCGAAACCAATGTGCCCAATGCCGCCCCGGTTGCGGCGTTCGCACGCGCCGTCGACCGCCCGGTCGCCAATTCGCTGGCCACCGACGTTTACCGGACGATGCCCAACTACACCGACGTCAACAGCTTCGAGGAGCGTGGCTGGCTGACATTGAACTTCGCGATGATCGGCAACGAGACCCGCTATCACAGCGCCGGCGATAATCTCGCAGCATTGGACCCGCGCAGCCTCCAGCACATGGGCGACCAGACGCTGGCCGTCGCCCGTGAGCTTGGCCGCGGCGTCCCCCGGGCCAGGGGCGACCGGATCTTCATGGACGTGCTTGGCCGGTGGCTGGTCCAGTTGCCGCAGCTCGCGGGGATGGTCCTGCTGGCAGGATTGCTCATCGGATTGGCGTGGCTGGCGTGGCGCCGCAAGGCGCTGGGCCGCGGGCTGGCGGCGATCGCCGGCGGCCTGCTGCTGGGAACCGCGCTGGCCTGGGTTGGAACGGCGGCAGTCGGGCTGGCGCGGCCGGGAATGTTCTGGCGCGCCTTCCCGCTGTGGACCCATCTCGCGGTCTACGCGTCGGCGCTGGCGGCGGCGGTCGCAATGTTGGCCACGGTGGCAAGAAGATTGGACGCCCGGCAGTTGCGCGCGGCCAATTGGCTGTCCGTGGTCGCGGCCGGGGCGGCGATTGCCACCATTGCCCCGCACGGCATCATCTTTTTCCTGTTCCCGCCGCTGGTCTTCGGACTCGGCGTGGTCGCCGGCCGCTGGCTCCTGCGCGCCGAGCAGGTGGCTGCGTGGCTCGCCGCCCTGTTGCTGTTCCTGACCCTGGGAGCGATGCTCGGCCAGCTCGAGGAATTGCTCAACCAGGGGCCGATGTGGCTGTTCGCGCCGCTCGGCCTGCTGGTGATGATGCCGGTCCTGATCGAGGCGACACCGGTGATCGCTTCAGCCCGCCCGCGGGACGCCGTCGGGATCGCCGCGCTGGCCGCGCTGTTGGGCTGGGGGGTGGCGGCCGCGGCCCCGGCCTATTCGGAGGATCGGCAGCAGCAGTTCACCATCGAGCATGTGACCGACATCGCGACCGGCCGGGCCAATTGGTCGATCCTCAACGATTTCGCGCCGCTGCCCGAGAGTTTCCGCGCCGCCGGCAAGTGGCGCCTGGCCAAACTGGCCTACAGCGACCGCAAGCGCTGGCTGGCCAACGCTCCGCCGGTCAATGGCCTCCAGGCGCCCGGTGTCCAGGTCGTCGGCCGTTTGACCAGAGGCGGCATTCGCCGGGTGACGGTCCGGCTCCAGACCAACGGCGCCGAAACGGTCGCGCTGGTCGCACCCAAGGACGCGCGCATCCTTGCCGCCGGGACAGGCGCGTTCATCCGGCCCATCGGCAGGCAAGCAAAGGAAGGCCGCTATGTCGTCCGCTGTTTCGGGCGGAGCTGCGACGGGCTGACCATGGACATCGCGATCGGCAAGACGAGTCCGGTCGAAATCATCGTGCTGGGGTCGCGGCCCGGATTGCCGTCCGTCGCAAAGCCCCTGCTTGCCGCCAGGCCCCGACTCGCCCGGCCGCAATATTCGCCGGACGCAACCATCACCATGAGCCGATTGCGGCTCTAAGCAGGCTCAGCTGTCGACCTTCTCCGCCTTCTTGGCGGCGGCGCTGCCCTTGCCCTTGTCCTTGGCAGCGTCGCTGCCCTTGGGCGGACGGGGATCGCGGCGCTCGGCGATGCGCGCCGACTTGCCGGTGCGACCGCGCAGATAATAGAGCTTGGCGCGGCGGACGGCGCCGCGGCGCACGACCTCGATCGAATCGATCGCCGGCGAATAGAGCGGGAAGACGCGCTCGACGCCCTCGCCGAAGCTGATCTTGCGGACCGTGAAGCTGGAGCCGACGCCCCGGTTCGAGCGGGCGATGCACACGCCCTCGAAATTCTGGACGCGGGCGCGATCGCCCTCGACCACCTTGACGCCGACGCGCAGCGTATCGCCGGGGCGGAATTCGGGAATGGGGCGCATCTCGGTCAGCGCGTCGATGGCTTCGCGCTCGAGCGTCTCGATGAGGTTCATTGGTCCTGGCCTTCGTCTTCGTGCCGCGCGCCAGAGGGCGGTGCCTGCGATGCGCCCCCGTGGCG
>JBKJYX010000122.1:0-3365 GCA_046715575.1 Sphingomicrobium sp.
GGGGGCGTTGCCGGCGTGGACCGCGGTGACGATTGCGACCCCCAGCGTCCCGCCATCCCCCCCGCGCCTCAAACCAACGCGGCCGACGATCCTCCAATTGGCCCATGCCGCCAGCGCCATCGGCGCGGCGACGGCTGCGAACACCAGCCCGATCGCGTTGGGCGCGTTGAACACATCGAACACGATCTGCTGGACCGAGGAGATGTAGGCGATGAGGCCGCCGAAGGTCAGCGTCAGCGCCAGCGTGTAGCCGCGCGACATTGGCTCCCGAATCGTCTCCCACGCCGCACCGGCAATGTCGCGCCACGCCAATGACCGGCGATATTCGGGGTGCAGCGTTTCGGGCAGCCGCACGTGCGACCAGGCGAGCATCACCAGCGCGTAGGCCGCGAGCACGAGAAAGATCGCCCGCCACGGCGCGACCAGCAGGATGCCCTGGCCGATGGTTGGCGCCAGCACCGGCACCAGCATGAAGACCATGAACACCAGGCTCATCACCCGCGCCATCGCTTCGGCCTCGAACAGGTCGCGGACCATGGCGACGACCAGCACGCGGGTCACCGCCGCCGAGGCGCCCATCGCCACCCGGCCGGCGATCAGCAGCGCAAAGCTGCCGGCGATGCCGCACAACAAGGCGAAGGCCGCATAAAGCGCGATCCCCGCCGCCAGGATGGGCTTGCGGCCGAAGCGGTCGGCGAGCGGTCCCCAAATCAGCTGGGTAGAGCCGCACCCCATCAAATAGGCGACCACGACAAGCTGACGATGGTTCTCCTCGGCGACCCCGAGCGACTGGCCGATCGCCGGCAATGCCGGAATCATCGCGTCGATCGCAAAGGCGTTGAGCGCCATCAGTCCGGCCAGCAGCGCGACCGTCTCGCGGCTGCCCGGGCGGCCAGGAGGCGCGGCCGCCGTCGTTGCCTGGCTCGTCGATCTGGCGGGGAAATCGTTCACCCGAGCGCTGCTGGCCGATTGGCTCCGATCGTGCAACATATTGGGGGAAACCGCATGTTGGGAGGCTTGCAGATGGGGCATTTCGGGTTTGGCCGCCGGGCTTTCATGGCCAGCGGGGCCGCGGTTGCCGGTTCGGCCATGCTGAGCGGCACCGGTCTCCGCGCCGCGACAGCTGCGGCCGCCGAGCTGGCGCCGATGCGACTGCCGCCGCCCATCGGCCGCGCTGAACGCATGCGGCGCCTGGCTCGTGCGCGCACCCTGATGAAGCAGCACGGCATCGGCTCGATTCTCATCGAATCCGGCGCCAGCCTCGATTATTTCACCGGGGTCCAATGGTCGCGCTCGGAGCGGCTGACCGCGGTCGTCATTCCCGCCGTTGGCGAGCCGATCATCGTCACCCCGTTCTTCGAGCGGCCGTCGGTCGCCGAAAGCCTCGGCATCCCGGCCGAAATCCGCGTCTGGCAGGAGGATGAGGAGCCGATGAAGCTGGTCGCCGATTTCCTGCGCGAGCGCGGCATCGCCAAGCGGCCGGTCGGCTTCGAGGAGACCAACCGCTTCTTCATCCTCGACCGCTTGCTCCAGCAATTGAAAGCCGTGAACGCGGTCAACGCCAACCCGGTCGTCCGCGCCAGCCGGATGATCAAGTCCCCGGCCGAGCTGGCGCTGATGCAATCGGCGGCGGACATCATGATCGCCGCTTATCGTTCCGTTGCGCCGCAAATCGCCGAAGGCATGACCCCGGCCGACATCGGCGCGATGATCACCTCCGCGGTTACCGCGTACGGCGGAAATCCGGAATTCGCGCTGGTCCTGCTGGGCGAAGCGAGTGCTTATCCGCACGGCACCGGCAAGCCGCAGCGGGTCCGGCGCGGCGAGGTTGTCCTGCTCGACTGCGGCTGTTCGGTCCACGGATATCAGGCGGACATTTCGCGCACCTTTGTCTTTGGCGCACCGCCGACCGCGGAGCAGCGCAAGGTGTGGACCCAGATGCGCCGCGGCCAGAATATCGCCATGGCCGCGGCCAAAGTCGGCGCGCCGGCGGGAAGCGTCGACGACGCGGTGCGCCGGACCTACGAAAGCTGGGGCTATGGGCCCGGCTACAAGCTGCCCGGCACGTCGCATCGCACCGGCCACGGTATCGGCATGGAGGTCCACGAGCCGATTAACCTGGTGCACGGCGAGACGACTCCGCTGGCGCCCGGCATGTGCTTCTCCAACGAGCCCGGCATCTATCTCCCGGGCAAGTTCGGTATCCGGCTCGAGGATTGTTTCCACATGACCGCGGCGGGCCCCAAATACTTCTCCGTCCCGCCGCCTACGATCGACGACCCGTTCGGCTGAACCGCTTGACCTTTGGCGCCGCCGCCGCGATTCGGAAAACTGATACAAGAGGGGACAGGGAATGGCCGACCAGCCTAAAAAGCGCGGGATCGAGCTGCAGTGGCAGATGCTGATCGGCTTCGTTGTTGGCCTCACCGCCGGCCTGATCGTCTACTCAACCCAGCCCGACGCCCGGTGGGTGGAAATCGTCACCACCTATGTGACGCAGCCGATCGGCCAGATCTTCCTCCGTCTTCTGTTCATGCTGGTGATCCCATTGCTGTTCTCGGCGCTGATCGTCGGCATTTCGGAAATGGGGGAAGTGCGATCGTTGAAGCGCGTCGGTCTCCGCACTCTCGCTTACACCGTGGTCGTCTCGTCGATCGCGGTGCTGGTCAGCCTCGCGGTCGTCAACCTGCTCCAACCTGGCGCCGGCGTCGACCGCGACGTCGCCGCGTCGCTGCTCGCCGCGCAGGAGGGACGGGCGGGAGAAATCGTCCAGACCGGCCGCGAACAGCCGACCGGGATCGACGCCTTCGTCACCATCATTCCCAACAATCTGGTCGAGGTGATGGGGAGCAACAGCTCGATCCTGTCGGTGATGTTCTTCGCATTATTCTTCGGCATTGGCCTGCTGCTCACCGACACGCCCAACGCACGCGCCTTGAAGCGCGGCTTCGAAGGGCTGTTCGACGTCACCATGCGCTTGATCATGATCGTCATCCGCCTCGCCCCGATTGCGGTCGCCTGTTTCATGTTCAACCTGGCGGCGTTGTTCGGGTGGGACTTGTTGATCCGCCTCTCGGCCTATGTCGGCGTGGTCCTCCTGGCGCTGGGCATCCAGATGTTCATCGTCTTCCCGGTGCTGCTCGCGACGCTCGGGCGCAAGAACCCGATCACTTTCTTCAAGGAGTCCCAGGAAGCGAGCCTGATGGCCTTCGCCACCGCCTCGTCCAACGCTACCCTGCCGACATCGCTTCGGGTCGCCGACGAGAAGCTGGGGCTGCCCCGCCGAGTCTCCCGGTTCGTGCTCACCATCGGCGCCACCGCCAACCAAAACGGGACCGCGATGTTCGAGGGCGTGACCGTCATCT
>JBKJYX010000123.1:0-6829 GCA_046715575.1 Sphingomicrobium sp.
CTCAAGAAGGGCGCCGCGCCCGCGCCGGAGGCCGTCCCGGCTCCGGAGCCGTTCGAAGGGGAGGGCACCGGCGAGGACATTGACCCCGCCGACGCGCCCGAAGCGCCCGAAGCCGACACCCGCAAGACGATCCCGATCTCGCGCCCGTCCGAGTTGCTCGACGCGGTCCTCGCCGCCGGCCGCCGGGGGCTGTCGATCTCGCGCTACAAGGGCCTGGGCGAAATGAACCCCGAGCAATTGTGGGAAACGACGCTCGACCCAGCCATCCGCTCTTTGCTTCGGGTCGAAGTCACCCAGGCCGACGTCGCCGACGAGATCTTCACCCGCCTGATGGGCGATGTCGTCGAGCCCCGCCGCGAGTTCATTCAGGAGAACGCCCTAAACGTCGCCAATCTGGACGTGTGAGGAACCCCGCGCATGTGGCGGATGTTGGCGGCACAGTGACCCCACCGCCGAGCATCACCGTCGCCAGTTACAATATGCGCAAAGCGATCGGCACCGACCGCAAGCGCAACCCGCAGCGGGTGCTCGACGTGCTGCACGAGATCGATGCCGACGTGGTCGCGCTGCAGGAAGCGGACAAGCGTTTCGGCGGCCGGGCGTCGGCGGTGCCGCACGAGCTGATCGACGAGCACGGGCTCTACAAGCCGGTCCATTTCGGCCTCCGCCACCGCCGCACGCTCGAGCGGATTCCGGGCGGCGACAAGGCCGAGAAACTCATCAAGCTGAAGACCCGCAACATCGGCTGGCACGGCAATGCCTTGCTGGTGAAGCGGCACATCGGCGTGATCGACGTATGCGCGATCGACTTGCCGACATTGGAGCCGCGCGGCGCGGTGATGGCCGAATTGCTGATCGGCGACCGGGCGGTGCGGGTGATCGGGATGCATCTCGATTTGAGCGGGCTTTGGCGGCGGCGGCAAATGCGCGCCATCCTCCATGCGATCGCGGCGCGCGTGCAGAAGATGCCGACGGTGCTGATGGGCGATACCAACGACTGGCGCGACGCGGCCTGGTTTTTGAAGGACCTCGGTCCCCATTACCGGGCCGCGCCGACCGGCCCGAGCTTCCATTCGCGCCACCCAGTCGCCTGCCTCGATCGGATCATTGTCCACAGCGACCTGACGATCGAGGCCGCCGGAGTGCATTTGAGCGCGGCCTCGAAGCGCGCGTCCGACCATCTGCCGATCTGGGCGCGGATTTCTGTTTGACCTTTGTATTCCTGCGTAGGCAGGAATCCAGTACTGGGCTCCTGCCTTCGCAGGAGCACATTTTTCGATCAGCCCCCGGAAATTTTCCTCTCCCGCCGCCGCTGGATCGAGGAACCAATCCCCATCGCCTCGCGGTATTTGGCGACCGTCCGGCGGGCCAGGTCAAAGCCCCGCTCCTTCAAGAGCTCGACCAACGTGTCATCGCTAAGGATTTCCTTTTCCTGCGCGATGAGCTCGCCGATTGCCGCCTTGACCGCTCCGGCGGCGGCCCCCTCGCCGCCCTCGTCGCTCGAGCCGACGCCCGAGCTGAAGAAGTATTTGAGCTCGAACAGGCCGCGGTCGCACAGCACATATTTGTTGGAGGTGACTCGGCTGACGGTCGATTCGTGCATTTCGATCGCCTCGCCGACTTCGCGCAAGGTCAGGGGTTTCAAGCCGCTGACGCCGCGTTCCAGGAAACCCTGCTGGCGCTTGACGATCTCGGACACGACCTTGACAATCGTCCGCGCCCGCTGGTCGAGCGTTTTCACCAGCCAGTTGGCGCTGGTCAGGCACTCGCTCAGCCAGGCCTTGGACGCCTTGTCCTGCGGCCCGGTCTTGAGCTCCTGGTAATAGCGCCGGTTGACCAACAGACGCGGCAGGGTGGCGCTGTTCAGTTCGACCGCATAGCCTTGGCCCGTCCGGCGGATGAACACGTCGGGCGTGACGTCGTCCGCGGCTTCGCCGGAGAAGCGGCACCCGGGCTTGGGGTCGAAAGCGCGCAGCTCGCGGACCATGTCGGCGAGATCCTCGTCGTCGACCCCGCAGATGCGCTTCAACGCCGCCATCTGCCCGCGCGACAGCAATTCGAGATTGTCGATCAGCCGCGCCATCGCCGGATCGTAGCGGTCGGCGGCGCGGGCCTGAAGCGCCAGGCACTCGGCGAGGTTGCGAGCGCCGATCCCGGGCGGGTCGAGGGTCTGGACGATCGCCAGCGCCCGCTCGGCCTCGGCGCGGGTGACCTTGAGGTCGTCGGCAATGTCCGCCAGCGTCGCCGACAGATATCCGGTCTCGTCGAGCATCTCGGCGATCGCCCGCGTCCGCTCGCCGTCGCGTCCGCCAAGCCCATGCAACTGGGTCAGCAAATGCTCGGCCAGGGACGCTTCGCCCGCTTCCAGCCGGTCGAAATCGAAGCCCTCGTCGCTGGCCCCGGCGCTGGCCGAACCGGCGATATCGGCGAAGCTGTCGGTCTCCAGCGCCTGGTCGCGCCAGTCGATGTCGAGCGGCTGGTCGTCGCTCGCGCCCAGCGTTGCGATCAGCTCGTCCGCTCCGGGGTCGGGCGACGGTTCATCACCCGCTCCTTCCTCGCCGCCCTCGGACTCGACCATCACCGCGGCGACCGCCGGCGCTTCGCCTTCCTCCTCGCCGCCGACTTCCTCGATCAGCGGGTTCTTGGAAATCTCCTCGGCGATGAACGCCTCCAACTCCAAATTGCTGAGCTGCAGGAGCTTGATCGCCTGGGTCAGCTGGGGCGTCAGCACCAGCGACTGGGATTGGCGGATGTCGATGCGCGGGCCGAGCCCCATGGCTGGCCCGCCTAAAGCGCGAAGCTTTCGCCGAGGTAAAGCCGGCGGACCTCTTGGTCTGCGACCAACGCCTGCGGCGTACCCTGGAAGAGCACCTGGCCATCGTAGATGATGCAGGCGCGGTCGACGATATCGAGCGTCTCGCGGACGTTGTGATCGGTGATCAGCACGCCGATGTCGCGCTGCTTAAGTTCGCGCACCAGCTCGCGGATATCAGCGATCGAAATCGGGTCGATGCCGGCGAACGGCTCGTCGAGCAGCATGATCGACGGGTCGGCGGCCAGCGACCGCGCGATCTCGCAGCGCCGCCGTTCGCCGCCGGACAATGCGAGCGCCGGCGAATCGCGCAGCTTGCCGAGACCGAATTCGCCCAGCAGCCGTTCGAGCCGGGCCATCCGCGCCTCGCGGTCGGGCTCGGCCACTTCGAGCACCGCGAGGATATTCTGTTCCACCGAGAGTCCGCGGAAGATCGAGGTTTCCTGCGGCAGATAGCCGATGCCGAGGATCGCCCGGCGATACATCGGCAGCTCGGTGATTTCCTGCTCGTCGAGGAAGATGCGGCCGCTGTCCGGCTTGACCAGGCCCATGATCGAATAGAAGCAGGTTGTCTTGCCGGCGCCGTTGGGTCCCAGGAGGCCGACCACCTCGCCGCGCGACACGGTCAGCGAGACATCGTGCAGCACGGCTTTCTGGTCATAGGCCTTGGCGATCGACCTCACCTCGAGCGCGCCAGCCTTCACCGGCGTTTCGGCCGCCGTCCGCGCGATGATCGCCGCGTCGTTCATCGTCAGCGAGTCTTCTTGGGGACCGTGAAGTGACCGGTCACGCGACCGCCGCTCTGGCCGACGCCGGGCGCGCCGCCGTCAATCACGGCGCGTCCGGAATCGAGGTCGATCACTAGCCGCGAGCCCATCACCCGCGATCCGCCGCGGTTGAGCTGCACGGCGCCGATCAGGGTGATCAGTTTCCGGTCGAGGTCGTAGATGCCGAAATTGCCGCGCGCCGTCTCCGACGGGCTTCGAACCACCACGCCGCCGGCCGCGTCCAGCCTGCGGATCTGGATCCCGCCGCCGCTCGAATAGGATACGGTAAGGCGTTCGGTGTCGAGCGCCAGCGTGGCCTGTTTGACGCGGACATTGCCGGCGAAGATCGCGCGATCGGAGCGATCCTGGATCTCGATGCGGTCGGCGGTGACGTCGATCGGCGCGCTGCTGTCATGCCCCTTCAACGCCGAAACCGGGTCGGCGGCACGGGCCAGGCCGGCGGCGCCAACGAGGGTTGCCGCAGCGGCAATCAGGAGGGTTGAGCGGCGCATGTCCTTCAATTGACTGCACCTTGCACGATTTTCAAGCGAGCGCCGCCGCCCAACACGACCTTGCGCTCGTCGAGATCGGCGCTGAGCTTGCCGGCGCGGAACTGGCCGAGCCGCATCGCGCCCGCCACCGGTCCCGAGCTCTCCAGGTGGCGCTGCTTCAGATCGACCAGCACGTCGCGGGTCTCGAGCCGGTAGCCATCGGGCCCGATCACCCGCACCGGTCCGCGAATCGCGATCATCTGCGTGTCGAGATTGTAGCGGGCGAGGTTGGCCATGATGATCAGCGGGCCCTGCGACAGCCCGAGTCGGGCCATCATGCCGCTGATGTCGACGATTGGAACGTCGGAGCTGCGCTGGACCGCGGAGCTCGCCTCGATCGAGAATTTCTGGCCCTTATTGTCCTCGCCGACATAGCGCGCCGCCTGGACCCGCATCCGTTCGGGCGCGTTGCCGACCTTTTTCTTGTCGAGGATGAAGCTCGCGTCGCCTTCCTTTTGCAGCGGCGCGAACGCCAGCACCGCGATCAGCACCCCGACCGCGCTCGGCAGCGCCGCCTTGGCGAAGCGCACCAGCCGGTCGTGGCGGCTGCCCGGCACCGCCCACAACTGGCGGAACGCGCGTTCGCGGGTGGCGGCCTCAGACATGTCGGGGCTCAGCCGTCATGGGCGAAGATGTCCCGCTCGGACCAACCGGCGAGATCGAGCAGCGCCCGGTGGGGCAGGAAAGCGAAGCAGGCCTGGGCGAGCTCGACGCGGTTTTCCCGCTGAAGCCGCTCGTCGAGCTTGTCCTTCAACGCATGCAAGAAGCGCACATCGCTCGCCGCATATTCGCGCTGCGCATCGCTCAGTTCGGGCGCCCCCCAGTCGCTGGTCTGCTGCTGCTTGGAAATCTCGGTGCAGAGCAGCTCCTTGACCAGGTCCTTGAGGCCGTGGCGGTCGGTGTAGGTGCGGACCAGCCGCGACGCGGTGCGGGTGCAATAGAGCGGCGCGGCAATGATCCCCAGATAGGCCCGCATCATGGCCACGTCGAAACGCGCGAAATGATAGAGCTTCAGCCGGTTGGGGTCGCCGAGCAACGCCTTGAGGTTCGGCGCCGAATAGTCGCTGTCGATCGAAAAACGCACCAGATGTTCGTCGCCCTGGCCGTCGGCAAGCTGGACCAGGCACAGCCGGTCGCGGCCCGGCAGCAGGCCCATGGCCTCGGTATCGACGGCGATCGGCCCGTCGGCGAACGCCACGCCGGCCGGCAGGTCCTCCTCGTGGAAATGAATGCTCATGCGATCGTCCTCAACCCTGCTCCACACTCGCGCGCGCGCCCCGAGACGCCACTCTAGTCGCTGTTGCGCCGGGGTTGCCAGCCCTACTCCGATTGAGTCACTAGAGAACAAGTCAATTTTCCTGTAAGGCTACTGAACGGTGCGTGAGCAGGACGCGCCGCGACCGGTTGCGCCTATGGGCCCAGCGCGTTGGTTTGATTGTTCTGGGCACAAGGAAGTTTGGACGGGCATGGGTTTCGATAAAGGGCGTAAAGGCGACCGGGGCGGTCGTGGACGAGATAAGCGTGAAGGGGCTTTCGCAGAAGAGAGTTCAGGTGGTGACCGGGGCGGTTTCGCCGATCGCGGCGGCTTCGGGGGCGGTCCTCCCCGCAGCTACGGCGGCGGTGGCGGATACGGCGGCGGCGGTGGCGGCGGTGATCGCGGCGGCGGCTACGGCGGCGGCGGCGGTGGATTCCGCGGCGGCGGTGCCGGTGGCGGCGGCGGTGGCTTTCGTGGCGGCGGTGCCGGTGGCGGCGCGGGTGGCGGAATGCCTCCCCAGGTCGTTGGCGAAGGCAAGGGCGTCGTCAAATTCTTCAATCCACATAAGGGCTTCGGCTTCGTCGTTCGCGATGATGGCGGCGAGGATGTGTTCGTTCACATCTCTGCGGTCGAGCAGGCCGGCCTGACCGACCTGGCCGACGGCCAGCCGCTCGAGTTCACCCTGGTGGATCGTGGCGGCCGCATCTCGGCGACCAACCTCCGGATCGACGGCGAGCCGATGGAAGTCTCACGCGGCGGCGGCGGTGCATCCGCCGATCGTGGCGGTGGCGGCTTCGGCGGCGCTGGCGGTGCTGGCGGCGCGGGTGGCCCGCAGCGTCAGCTGACCGGCGAAAAGGCCAGCGGAACGGTCAAGTTCTTCAACGCGATGAAGGGCTTCGGCTTCATTCAGCGCGACGACGGACAGCCCGACGCGTTCGTCCACATCTCGGCCGTCGAGCGCGCCGGCATGCCATCGCTCAACGAAGGCGACCGGCTCGAGTTCGAGATCGAGGTCGACCGCCGCGGCAAATATGCCGCGGTCAATCTGTCGCCGGCGCAACCGGCCTAGTTCGTTTTATTTCGAAGTTGAAAAAGGCTCGTCCGGTTCTCCGGGCGGGCCTTTTGCTTGCCCTCGCCCTGCGCGGCGGCGCGATTCGGTCCGTTGCGCGCGCTAGTGCAGTCGCACGGCGATCGCGGCGAGGATGGTGGTGCGGTCGCCGGGCGAATTGCTCATCAGCGCCTCGTCCATATGCTCGAGGCAGCTTTGTGTCGCGACGCGGCATCCGGGCATCATCGCCCGATGCGCCGAGCAGTCGGCGAGGCCTTCCAGTGCGACCAGCCCGTGCTCGGCGGCGAGCCGCCGGATGGCGTCCATCCGGGCGTAAATGTCGGCCGGGCGAAGCGAGGGAATGCGCGCCTCGATCTCGGCGATGCGCTCGCCGAT
>JBKJYX010000124.1:0-4388 GCA_046715575.1 Sphingomicrobium sp.
ATTGGGAAAAGCTCGACAGCTATTGGTATGCGCGGTCGACGCTGCCGGTGCCGGGTGGGCCGATCACATGGTCGACCGAGGGACCGCCGCCGACGCCTTTTTTGCGGACGGAGGGCCTGGTGTCGGCTCGCTGCGTCAACGACGGACCGCGCGGTTATCTCTCGGTGCGCACCAATGCCGACCCCAAGGACAAGCGCACCGACCGCGTCGGCGGTGAGGTCGGCATGCTCGGGTTCTTCCTGCCCGGCTGGGGCATGCACCTCGCCGATATCTCCGAAGCGCAGGGCGACCTCATCCGGACGGTCGAAGCGCTCGCTCGTTGACGTCGTCCCCGCTCGACCAGCCTTATCGCGGCGGCTTCGTCGGCGCCGAGCATCATTTCGCGTTGACCGTCTATTTCGAGGACACCGACACCGCCGGCATCGTCTATTACGCCAACTATCTGAAGTTCATGGAGCGGGCGCGATCGGACATGATCCGCGCCGCCGGCGTCGACCAGGCGTCGGCTCATCACGACGGCGGCGGCGCTTACGCGGTCGCCGAGGTCGACATCCGCTATTTGCGGCCCGCCCGCCTTGGCGACGACCTTGTCGTATTGAGCACGGTCGAGCAGGTCCGCGCCGTGTCGGTGCTTATTCACCAGCGAGTCATACGCGGCACCGAATTACTGACCGACGCGCGGGTCACCGCTGCTTTTCTCACCGCCGACGGCCGGCCGCAGCGGCAGCCCAAGGTGTGGGTCGAGCGATTCAAAGCGGTCATGGTGCAAGGCGAATAATGCTTGGTTGGAGGTTCAAGGCCAGGGCAGTGCTGCTTGTCATGCTGGCGCCCGAGGCGGCATTGGCCCAGGGAACGCAGGTTACGGTGGTTGCCGTCCCGCAGCTGGCGACCCCAGAGAACGTTTCGACCTCGGCCGGCGACAGCGGTCTCCTCGCGCGGTACGTCGCCGACGTCATCACCTCGGACCTCCGCTCGAGCCGCGAGCTGATGCCGATCGGCCCCGAAAATGCGCGTGTCTATTCCTATCCCGAGGCCACGGCGCCCAGTTTTAGCCAGTGGCGGAAAACGGGAGCGAAGGCGCTGGTGACCGGCTTCGTCCAGGCGCGATCCGATGGCCGGATCACCGTCGCCTGCTATCTCCACGATATCCCCGGAGCGCGGGAGATCGCTCGCAAGGGCTTCGTCGTCGCACCGGGGGAATGGCGCCGCGCCGCTCACCGATGTTCCGACGCGGTCTATGAGCGGCTCACCGGCCGGCCGGGGTCATTCGACACCCGGATCGCTTATGTCGCCGAGAGCGGGAGCAAGAACGCGCGGGTGAAGCGCATTGCGCTGATGGACAGTGACGGCACCAGCCACCGTTATCTGACCACGGGCGATAACACCGTGCTCTCCCCGCGCCTGTCGCCGGGCGGCGACCGCGTCGCCTACGTCAGTTATGCCGGCGGCCAGCCACAAGTTCGCCTGATCGACGTGGCGAGCAATGACGACCGGCCGCTGCTTCCGGGCAGTGCGATGAGCTTCGCGCCGCGCTTTTCGGCCGACGGCAAGCGAATCCTGTTCGCGATGGCTGCCGCCGGCAACACCGATGTCTATTCGGCCAATGTCGACGGTACAGCGCTACAACGGCTGACCAGCGCGCCCGGCATCGACACTGCCCCGAGCTTTTCACCCGACGGCACCAAAATCGTGTTCGAAAGCGACCGTTCGGGGACCGGGCAGCTCTACGTGATGAACGCCGACGGATCGGACCCGCGGCGCATGAGCTTCGGCGGAGCGCGCTATGCGTCGCCTTCATGGAGCCCTGACGCAGAGCGGATCGCTTTCACCCGCATCGCCGGCGACGGCCTGCGCATCGGCGTAATCTCGCCATCCGGATCCGACGAGCGGATCCTGACCACCGGCCCCCAGGATGAGGGGCCGAGCTGGGCCGCCAGCAGCCGCGATGTGCTGTTCCAGCGCAGCGACGCCGGCGGGCGGACCGGGCTCAATGTAGTTTCGGTTGATGGCGGCAACCCGCGCCGGATCGTCACCCCGCAGGATGGGTCCGACCCCGACTGGTCGACGGGAGCAAAGTGATGCACCGGACGATCCTTGCTGGACTGGCTGCGATCGCGTTGAACGGGAGCGGCGCGTTGGCCGCCGCGCAGCTTCCGCCGCCACCGATCACGATCGAGATGATCCAGGCGGACCTGGTCGCAAGATCGGGCAGCGACACGGTGTATTTTGCCGGCAGCTCCCACGGCATCGACGGTGCGGGACAAGCCACGCTGACCGCGCAGGCGCGCTGGCTGCTCGCCCATCCCGAGGTTCGCGCGAGGATCGAGGGCCACGCCGATGAACGCACTCCGCGCGACTATGCGCTGGCAATCGGCGAGCGGCGCGCCAGTGCGGTTCGCGATTATCTGGTGTTGCAGGGAGTTCCGGATGCGCAGCTGACAATCATCAGCTGGGGGAAAGAGCGTCCCGCCGTTGGGGGAACCAGCGAAATGGCGCTGGCTCTGAACCGCCGGGTGACGACGGTGCTGATGCGCTGATCAAGCGGCGTAGCGCTGATGTCCGGCGCCGAGCCACGAGCGCGCCTGGCGCTGAGCCTCGGCGATTTCGCGAGCCGTCATTTCCATGGCTATTTCCGCCCGGCACTGTTGACCGCGGCTGCAACCCGAAAGCGCCGCCAGGTTGAACCATTTGTGCGCCTCGACCAGGTCGACGGGCACGCCGCCCTGCCCCGTCGAGTACGTCACCCCAAGCTCGAACAATGCATCGATATCGCCGCGCTCGGCATCGGCAAGGCGGCTCCGGATCAGGAACTCCGCGCCTTTCTGACTAATGGCCCCCATGACTTCTTCCCCCACTTCCAATGCGGGGGGTTTCGCCTGCTTAAGGCAAACAATTGGTTAACGCGGCGATTACTGCTGTGGAGACGCGTCCATTTCGACCGCGATATTATCGATGAGGCGAGTGCCGCCGATGGTCGCTGCGGCAATCAGGCGCATCGAGTCTCGCGGGGCATCCACCGGCTCAAGCGAGTTGGCATCGACCAGCGCGAAATAATCGATGGGCGCAAAACCTGCGTCCTCGAGCGATTGCCGTGCTGTGGCGAGCGCCGTGACCACCGGCTCGCCCGAAAGGATGGCTTGGCAGGCTGTTTCAAGGGCTCGGGGTAGCGCCACCGAGCGTTCTCGATCGTCCGCCGAAAGATAGGCGTTGCGTGACGAGAGGGCGAGGCCGTCGGCATCGCGCACGGTCGGAACGCCGACGATCTCGGCGCCGAGACCGAGGTCCGCCGCCATCCTCCGGATCACCGCGAGCTGCTGGAAATCCTTTTCGCCGAATAAAGCGAGGTTGGGGCGTATGATAAGAAGCAGCTTGGCGACGACCGTCGCGACCCCGTCGAAATGGCCCGGCCGAGCTTCACCTTCCCACCGTTCGGACAATTGGCCGACGTGAATTTTGGTTGCGAATCCAACGGGATAGATGTCCTCCACCGCCGGCAGCCACAGCAGGTCACAGCCCGCTGCCTCCAGCATCGCGGCGTCGGCCGCTTCCTGGCGCGGATAGCGGTCGAGGTCCTCGCCGGCGCCGAACTGCATCGGATTGACGAAGATCGTCGCCGCGACCCGGTCCGCGCGGCTCCGCGCTTGTTCGATCAATGCGAAGTGCCCTGCGTGGAGCGCGCCCATGGTTGGCACCAGCGCGATTTTTTCACCCGCCTGCCGGAGTTCGGCGAGAGCGAGGGCAAGCTCTTCAAGGCGACGGATAATTTGCACCGACGCGGCCCCTCCGATACATCATGGCTGACCGGCGCTTGCGCACGCGCCGCCGCAGAAATCAAGGGTCTCAGCGCCCTTTGGGGGGGGAGCCATGAGCCAGCCGCATTTCATCATCTTCGCCAACGAGAAAGGCGGCACCGGCAAGTCGACGACGGCCGTGCACACGGCGATCGCGCTGGCCGCCTCGGGTCACCGCGTCGGCGCGCTCGACCTCGACAACCGCCAGCGGACCATGACCCGCTACCTCGAGAACCGCGACGCGACCATGCGCCGGCTCGACAAGCAGCTGCCCCACGCGCGGTACGAAGTGCTCGACGATCACACCGCTCAAGGGTTCAGCGCGGCCATCGCCCGCTTGTCGCAAGACACCGATGTGATCGTGATCGACACGCCCGGCCGCGACGACGAGATCGCGAGCGCCGCGATCCTCAAGGCCGACACTTTGGTGACGCCGATGAACGACAGCTTCGTCGACCTCGACCTGATCGGCCAGGTCCATCCCGAAAATTACAAGATCACCAAGCCAAGCTTCTACGCCGAGCTGATCTGGAACAGCCGCACCGAGCGCGCCAAGACCACCGGTCGAAGCGTCGACTGGGTCGTTCTTAGAAATCG
>JBKJYX010000125.1:0-6020 GCA_046715575.1 Sphingomicrobium sp.
GCGGCGCTGAGCTAGGTTTTCGCGGCCTTCGAGGACCGCCGCCACCACCGGCGCGTGGGGCCGGACTGCAACACGCTGCGGCGGAACAGCCTGGCGCCGAGGCGCAGGATCAATGCCACCCAGATCAGTTGCCAGCCGATGGCCAGCAGATGCGGCCACAGGCCCGGCAGCTGGGCGCCGCGGGCGATCATCACCAGCGGCGACGACAGCGGGAAGACCGCCGCGGCCAGCCCCGCGGCCGAGTCCGGTGAGCCGATGGCCAGCGTCGCGACGGCGAAAATCACCACCTGCCCCATGGTCACCGGCATCGACAATGTCTGCACCTCGCGCACCGTCGACGCCTGCGCGCCGATGCTCAGGAACACCGAGCCGAGCAGCAGATAGTTCAGCGCGAAATAGACCACGGCAAGGGTGAAGAAAGCCGGCCAGCCGACCGCCGGCGGGGGCAGCGACGCGAGCCCGGCATCCGAGAAATAGGCGATCGCCGCCGCGCCGGCCGAGGTCCAGACGGCGATGCCGACGATCGACGTCGCCAGCATCGCGAACAATTTGCCGAGGAAGATCGCATCGATCGGGACCGCGGCGGCGAGCACCTCGATGACCTTGTTCGATTTCTCCTCGATCAGCTGCGACAGCAGCATGCCGGCCAGCAGGATGGTGAGGAAGAACAGCAGGAACTGCCCGGCACGAGCGGTCAACATGCGTTCCTGGACCAGCCGGCCCGACGAGCGGCCGAGGCTGGTGACGGCGATGTCCGGCCCCGCCTCGACCCGAGGAGCGCGGGCGCCGGCGATGATCAGCTTAAGCTGCCGAGCGGTCGAGCCATCGGGCCTGACCGCGCCAACCAGCCTGGGGTGCGAGAAAGTGTCGGTCAGGACCGCCAGCACCGGCGGGGCCTTGGATGCCAGCAAGTGCCGCTGCTGCGCGGCGGCGTTTCGCTCGCCGTCGAAGCGCACCAGCCGCACGATCGGCGCGTTCTCGAGCGCGTCCGCCAGGCGATCGCGGGCCGACTCAAGCTGCGCAAAATCGGCGGGCGAAGCGATCACCGCGATCACCGGTTGCTCGGCTTCCATGGCGACTTGCGCGCCGATGCCCCCGAATACCGCGCCGAGCATGACCGGAAACAACGGCCCGAGGAGAAAGAACAGGAAGGCCTTGGAAAAGACCGTCGCCACGAAGTCGCGGCGGGCGATGACAAAGGCCGACCCGATCAGATCCTTCACTGACCGGTCCCCAATTCGCCCATCGCCGCCGCCGCGGCATCGCCGGCGATGGCGACGAACGCATCGTGAAGACCCGGCCGCTCGATGGCCAAGGTCTCGATCCCGGCATCCCCGTCGATTAGTGCTCTGAGCAGCGGTTCGGGTCCGCCTGGTGGCAGCTCGAACACCCACTGCCTGCCGTCGAAGCGGGCGCTGTCGGGGAGCGCGGCACGCCACGGCCCGTCGGGCGACCGGGTGCGCAGCCGGACGATCGGCCGCAAGCGATCGCGCGCTTCGTCGACCCCGCCCTCGAAGGCCAGTTTACCGCCGGCGATGATCGCGATCCGTTCGCACAGCCGCTCGGCGTGGGAAATGACGTGGGTCGAGAAGATGATCGTCACGCCGTCCTTGGCCTCGGCGCGGATCAGCTCCTCGAGCTTCGCCTGGTTGATCGCGTCGAGGCCGGAGAAAGGTTCGTCGAGGACCAGCAGGCGCGGGCGATGGATGATGGTCCCGAGCAACTGGACCGTTTGGGCCATGCCTTTGGACAGCGTCCGGATCGGCTTTCGCGCCCAATCGCTCAGCCCATGGTTGGCGAGCAGCTCGTCGGCACGGCGGCGGCCCTCGCGCAACGGCAGGCCGCGCAGCGCACCCATGAAGGCAATCGCCTCACGCGCGCTCATCGCCGGATAGAGGCCGCGCTCCTCGGGCAGATAGCCAACCTGGCGCGCCGGCTGGATCGGGCGGTCATGGCCGAGCAGGCGGCGCATCCCCGACGACGGGTCGATGATCCCCAGCAGCAGCCGCAGCGTCGTCGTCTTGCCGGCGCCGTTGGGACCGAGCATGCCGTAGATCGTGCCGGCGGGCACGACGAGGCTGATGCCGTCGACCGCGCGCTTGTCGCCGAAGTCCTTGACCAGGCCGACGGCCTCGACGGCAGGGTCGTCCCCCACCCGTTCGTGCTGAGCCTGTCGAAGCACTGCATTTCCTTAAAGAAAGTAGGACAGCCCTTCGACAAGCTCAGGGCGAACGGAGTAAGTGTGAGGAGTGTCTAATGCCTCCGAGTTGAAAGAAGCAATAAGAGCGGAAGCCACGCGGCTGGGCTTTGTCAGCTGCGGCTTCGCGCGAGCCGATGCGGCGCCGGAAGCCGGGCCCGAGCTCAGGTGCTGGCTGGCTGCCGGGCATCACGGAACCATGGGCTGGATGGAGGAGCGGGCCGACCAGCGCGTCTCGCCGGTCGCCTTGTGGCCGAACGCTCGCTCGGCGATCGCGCTGGGTATGAGCTACGCGCCAGCCGGCGATCCGCTGGCGCTCGCGGAGGAACCGGCACTGGGGCGCATTTCCGCTTATGCGCAGGGCGGCGATTATCACAAGACGGTGAAGACGGGCCTGAAAGCCCTGGCACGGTTCATCGTCAGGCGGGCGCCGTCGGAACTCAAGGTGTTCGTCGATACCGCGCCGGTGATGGAGAAGCCGCTCAGCGCCGCAGCCGGCATCGGCTGGCAGGGCAAGCATACCAATCTCGTCAGCCGGGAGCATGGCAGCTGGCTGTTCCTCGGCATCATCCTCACCAGCCTCGAGCTTGAGCCCGATCCGCCGGAGACGGATCATTGCGGGAGCTGCACGCGCTGCCTCGATGTGTGCCCAACCCAGGCGTTCGACGGCGCCCACCGGATCGATGCGCGGCGCTGCATCTCATACCTGACGATAGAACATTCAGGACCGATCCCGCACGAATTCCGCGCCAAGATGGGCAACCGCATCTACGGCTGCGACGATTGCCTGGCGGTTTGCCCGTGGAACCGCTTCGCCGGTGCCGCCGCCGCTAATCGCGCATTCCTGCCCCGGGCGGAGCTGGCCGCGCCGCGGCTGGGCGACCTGCTTGGCCTCGACGATGCAGGCTTTCGGGAGATGTTCGCGGGCTCGCCGATCAAACGCATCGGCCGCAATCGCCTGGTCCGCAATTGCCTGATCGCCGCCGGCAACAGCGACAATCCTGAGCTAGTGCAAAACGTGCGCCCGCATGTCGGCGACTCGGACCCGGTGGTTGCCGAGGCGGCGGAATGGGCGATGAAACGGCTGTCCTACGCGCCCTCGATCGCGGCGACGCAGCCTCTTTGATCGGTGTCCGCGCCTGAGCGCAGCCGCGCGTCGACGTGGGTCACCCGTACCGGGGCGGCGGCACCGGGCGGCGGATAGAGATAGGCGTCGAGGATGCAGCGGGACGCTCGGAACTGGAGCTTGAGGCCCGGGCCCTCGCGGACCTGGAGCGCCGGGGTCCCGAAGCGCTGAACGAGCTCGCTCGCGGTCATGCCGATCAGGTCGCCGCGAATATGCAGCTTCGGCGGCGTGACAGTGGCCGGTTGCGGCTGCGGTTGCTCGGGAGCGGTCGCGCAGGCGGCGACGAAGAGGTAGGCGAGTATGACAAGAATGCGCATCGCCCCTCCTTAGTCAGTGCGGGCAGCGCGACGCAATCCAACACGCTTGCTTCGTCGCTCGGCTGCTCGCAAGGACGGCGTTCCTTCACAGAGCGGAGTATCCATGAGCCCTTCCCGCCTCGATGTGCTGGCGATCGGCAATGCCATCGTCGACGTCATCGCCGACGCCAGCGACGAGTTCCTCGACGCGCAGGGGCTGACCAAGGGGTCGATGCGCCTGATCGACGCCGAGGAGGCCGAGCGGCTTTACGCGGCGATGGGTCCGGGCCGCGAAGTCAGCGGCGGGTCGGCAGGGAACACCGCGGCCGGAGTGGCCGCACTCGGCGGACGGGCCGGCTTCATTGGCCAGGTCGCGCCCGACCAGCTCGGCGAGTTTTACATCCACGACCTGCGCTCCACCGGGGTGGAGTTCACCACGCCGCCGGCCGATTTCGGCGTGCCGACCGCGCGCTCGATGGTGCTGGTCACGCCCGACGGGCATCGGACCATGAACACCTTCCTTGGTGCGGCCCAGCATTTGCCGGTGAGCGCGCTCGACGAGGCCCAGATCCGGGATTCGGTCGTTCTCTACCTCGAGGGCTATCTGTGGGACCCGGAGACCCCGCGCTATGCGATGGTCCGGGCCATCGAGGTTGCCCGCAACGCCGGCCGCAAGGTCGCCTTCACTCTGTCCGACAGCTTCTGCATCGAGCGCCACCGCGACGGCTTCAACGCGCTGATCGACGATGGGCGGATCGACATATTGTTCGCCAATGAGGTGGAGATCCAGGCGCTCGCCGGTGAGGCGAAGCTCGACGCGGCGGTGGGGGCGGTCGCCCCCAAAGTCGCGACCGTGGTCGTCACCCTGAGCGAGCAAGGCGCGCTGGCGATGAGCGGCGGCGAGCGGGTCGAGGTTCCGGCCGAGCCGATCGAGGGGCGGGTCGACACCACCGGCGCCGGCGACCTGTTCGCCGCCGGGTTCCTGGTCGGCGAGGCGCGCGGGCTCGGGCTCGAGCGGTCGCTCAAACTGGGCGCGATCGCCGCCGCCGAGGTCATCCAGCATTACGGCGCCCGGCCGGAGCGGGACTTGAAGGCGTTGGCGGGCGATTTGCTCGCATAGAAAAAGGGCGGCCCATCGCTGGACCGCCCGATTTTCAGCGTGATGGCTATTACGGCCGGACGATTGGCTTGCCGTCGGGTCCGGTCTCCGCGTCTTCGGGGAAGTATGGCGTCTCCCCGTCGGAGGTCACGGGATGGCCCTTGGCGAGCTCCGAATTATGCATGCCGTAAACGAAGTAGAGCACGATTGCGGCGACGACGTACCAGGCGAAGAAAATCAGCACTCGCGATTCCACCGTGAAGATGAGCGAGAAGCAGCTGACGATGCCGAGCGCCGGCACGACCGGATAGAGCGGCACCCGGTAGCCGCGTTTGATTTCCGGATGGGTCCGGCGCAGCCAGATGACCGTCAGGCAGACGATGCCGAACGCCGCCAGCGTGCCGACCGACGTCGCGTCGCCGAGGAAGTTGATGTCGAAGAAGCCAGCGGCGCAGGCGACGGCGAGTCCGACGACCAGGGTGTTGATCCACGGCGTGCGGAACTTCGGGTGCACGCGCGAGAAGAATTTCGGCAACAGGCCGTCGCGCGCCATGGTGTAGAAAATCCGCGTCTGGCCGTACATCAGCACCAGGATGACCGAAGTCAGACCGATGATCGCACCGATCTTGATGGTCTTGGCGAACCACGCCCATTCCGGGCCAAAGGCATCGACCGCGACCGCCACCGGATCGGGCACGTTGAGCGAGCTGTAGGGGACGATCAAAGTCATCACGATCGACACCAGGATGTAGATGATCGTGCAGACGACGAGGCTCCCGATGATCCCGAACGGCATGTCCTTGGCCGGGTTCTTGGCTTCCTGCCCGGCGGTCGAGACCGCTTCGAAGCCGATGTAGGCGAAGAACACGATCGAGGCCGCGCGGAGGATTCCGCTCCAGCCGAACTCACCCTTCTCGCCGGTCGGCGGCGGGATGAACGGGTCCCAGTTGGGCATGTAGGTCGGCAAATTGGCAAGGATGATCGCCCCGCCGACGAGGATGAATGCCACCAGCACCGTCACCTTGATGGCGACGATGACGTTGTTGAACTTGGCCGATTCCGAGACGCCGATGACGAGCAGGATGGCGAGAGCGGCGCTGACCAGGAAAGCCGGCAGGTTGAACAAATAGACGACCGGCGCGCCATTGACGAGCACGTCGGCCCCGTCCTTCTGGAGATGATGGCCCATCGGACCGGTCAACTCCGGTGGGATGACAAGGCCAAAATCGCCGAGCAGGCTCACCACATAGCCCGACCAGCCGACCGCGACGACCGAAGCGGCGAGCCCATATTCGAGCACCA
>JBKJYX010000126.1:0-3954 GCA_046715575.1 Sphingomicrobium sp.
GCGGGCACTCAGTCCTCGCTTGAGGTAAAGACCTGAAGATCTGGCCATGCGCGTGCTGAGCGCCTGTTCCAGGCCTGTTTTTTACCTGTTATTGCGCCTGTTTGTTACCAGTTAGCCGCCTATTCCCGAACCTGCTGTTTCTGAGGCGAACGCACCATCTGCTTGTCGCCAGCTGGCTCGCCTGGACGCCTGAGAAGCCGTTTCCCGGGCGAACAGTGGACCTCGCTTTGGGACACGAATTTGGCGGTTTACTGCCATTTTCGGGCTGGTGGAGCTGAGGGGAATCGAACCCCTGACCTCTGCAGTGCGATTGCAGCGCTCTCCCATCTGAGCTACAGCCCCGCGCCCAGCCAGACGGCGTCCGCCCGATGGGATCGGGCTTAACGGGAAGCGGCTCAGATAGCCGCGCTTTCCGCCCCTTGCAATCGCCGCCCAAGCGCCCTTCCCTGGGCCGCGGCGCGGGTCTATCGGCCCTCATCGAAGGAGATGCCCATGGCCCGCGCCTGGCACCTGAAGAGCCGCCCACAAGGAACCCCGACCGCCGACAATTTCGCGCTCGAACCCATCGATCTGCCGCGCCTCAAGGGCGGCCTGGTCCGCGTCGCCAACCGCTGGCTGTCGGTCGATCCCTACATGCGCGGGCGGATGAACGACGTGAAGAGCTACGTCCCCCCGTTCGCGGTCGACGCCGCCATGGAAGGCGGCGCGGTCGGCGAGGTGGTCGAGTCCGGGTCGGACGCGTTCAAGCCCGGCGACTGGGTGGTCCACATGGCCGGCTGGCGCGACGAGGCGGTGCTGCCCGCGGCCGCGCTCAACAAGCTGCCCGACCTCGGCGTCGAGCCGCAGGCGTTCCTCGGCAACTTGGGCCTCACCGGCGGCACCGCATACTTCGGCCTGCTCGACGCGGCGTCGGCCAAGGAGGGCGACGTGGTCTTCGTCTCGGCCGCAGCCGGTGCGGTCGGCTCCGCGGTCGTCCAGATCGCCAAGGCGATGGGCATGACCGTGATCGGCTCCGCCCGCGGCCCCGCCAAGTGCGATTTCATCTGCTCCTTGGGGGCCGACGCGGCGATCGATTACACCGAAGGGCCGCTGGTCAAATCGCTGGCCGCCGCGGCTCCCGACGGCATCGACGTCTATTTCGACAATGTCGGCGGCGACCATCTCGATGCCGCTCTGGCCCTCGCCCGCCGCGACGCGCGCTTCGCCATCTGCGGGATGATCGACGCCTATAACAGCGGCCAGCCGGCGTCGCTGCGCTACATCATGCGAGTGATCGCCATGCGCATCCGGCTGCAGGGCTTCATCTACACCGATTATGTGCCGCGCCTGGCCGAGTTCTACCGCGACATGGGCGGGTGGATCGCCGGCGGCCAGGTCAAGTCGCGCGACACGGTCGTCGACGGGCTCGAGCGGATGCCCGAAGCTTTCCTCGGCCTGTTCGAAGGCGCCAACACCGGCAAGATGCTGGTCAAGGTTTAAGGACCCTCACCCTCCGTCGCTTCGCTCCTCTTCCCTCTCCCGCGCGCGGGAGAGGGTCGGGGTGAGGGTTCTTCCTCAATATTTACAAGCCGCCGGGTCGCCCGTCTGCAGCCCCTTCTGCAGCGCCGCGATGCGCTGCGCCGAGGTGCCGTGGGTGAAGCTGTCGGGCACCACCCGCCCCTGCATCTGCTTTTGCAGCGTATCGTCGCCGATCGCCTCGGCCGCGCGCATGCCTTCCTCGATATCGCCCGGCTCGAGGATCGAGCCTTGCGAATCCTTGGCGTTGGCCGCCCACACGCCGGCGTAGCAGTCGGCCTGCAGCTCAACCCCGACCTGCAGCGCATTGCCCTCGGTCCGGCTGGCCCGGGCCTGCGACTGCTGCGCCCGGTCGAGCGTCCCCTCAAGGCCCTGGATATGGTGCCCGACCTCGTGCGCGATCACATAGGCCATGGCGAAATCGCCCGGCGCGCCGAAGCGCTGCGACAGTTCCTTGAAGAAATTGGGGTCGATGTAGATGCTCTGGTCGGTCGGGCAGTAAAACGGCCCCATCGCCGCTTGCGCCGCGCCGCACCCGGACTGGTTGTTATCCGAATATGCGACCAGCTTGGTCGGCTGGTACTGCGCTCGCGACTTGGCGAAAATCTCGGTCCAGGTCTCCTCGGTCGAGCCGAGCACGCGGGTCAGGAAATCCTTCATCTTGGGGTCGAGCGTCGACTGGCCGGCCGGCGCCTTGGTGGTCGGTCCCCCACCGGTCAGCAGCCCGCCGCCGCCAAGAGTGGTCAGCGCACAATAACCGAGCAGCAGGACGAGCACGCCGACGATGCCGAAGCGGCTCAAGACGAACGGCAGCAGGCAGCCAAGTAAATTGCCGCCGCCGCCGCCAAATCCGCGGCCGCCGCTGCCGGTGCGATCCTCGAAATTGCCACTTGGTCCTTCGCCGCCGAGCCGCATGTGCCGTCCCTCCTGTCGCGCCCCCAATGCGCGAACGGCCACGGCGGTTGCAAATCGCGCCGCAACCGTCATTGCGAGGAGCGCCAGCGACGCGGCAAGCCAGCGCAACAAAGAAACTGGATTGCTTCGCACTGCTCGCAAAGACAATTGGGAGTTCTCATGATTCTCGACGGCAAGGTTGCGCTGGTCACTGGATCGACCTCGGGCATCGGCCTCGCCATCGCACGCGCGTTCGCCGCCGAGGGCGCCAAGGTAATGCTCAACGGCTTTGGCGATGCGTCCGAGATCGCGCGGCTGTGCGACGAACTGGGCGCGCTCCACGACGGCGCCGACCTCAGCGACCCCGCGGCGATCGAGGCGATGCTCGCCCGCTGTGTTGCCGAGCTCGGCCCGCCCGACGTGCTGGTCAACAATGCCGGCATCCAGCACGTCTCGCCGGTCGAGAGCTTTCCGCCCGCCAAATGGGACGCGATCATCGCCATCAATTTGACCGCGGCGTTCCACACCATCCGCCTCGCGCTGCCGGCGATGCGGACGAAAAAATGGGGCCGGATCATCAACACCGCGTCCGCCCACAGCCTCGTCGCCAGCCCCAACAAGTCGGCCTATGTCGCCGCCAAGCACGGCATCGCCGGCCTGACCAAGACGGTGGCGCTGGAAGCGGCGCGCGACGGTATCACCGTCAACTGCATCTCGCCCGGCTACGTCTGGACGACGCTGGTCGAGAACCAGATCCCCGACACGATGAAGGCCCGCGGCCTGACCCGCGAGCAAGTCATGAACGACGTGCTCCTCGCCGCCCAGCCGACCAAGCGCTTCGTCACCCCCGAAGAGATCGCTGCCTTCGCCCTCTTCCTCTGCCGCGACGACGCCGCCTCGATCACCGGCGCGAATCTCTCGATGGATGGCGGCTGGACGGCCGCCTAGCCGCCCGTGAGCAGCGAAGCGATTGCGTCGCGATCGTTAGCAGCGAACGGAGTCGGCAACGGCCCGGCTGCCGCCTAGCGGCGCTGCACGTCGGCCGCTCCGTACAGGCCACGGATCATGGCGCGCTCATGGTCGCTGAGATACGGGTTCCACACGTCGATGATCAGGATCGCGCGGTCTCGCTCGCTGCGGTTCCATGCCTCATGCTCGATCGTGTCGTCGAAGGCAAATGCCCGGCCCTGGACCCAGCCGCGTGTCTCACCGCCGACCCGGAACTCGCATCCCTCGGGAACGATCAATGGCAAGTGGACGACGCTGCGCACATTGGTCACCCCGGTGTGCGCCGGAATATGGCTGCCGGCCTTCAGGATCGAGAAAAAGACGTTGGGCGCCCGGCCTTTGATGTGACAGATCGGAAGCGACTCGACCAAGGCTGCGGTCCGCGGCGCGCGAGCACAAGCCTCATCGAAGCGCTTGCCTTCCTTCCACAGGTGGAAGGCGCCCCAGTCGAGCGATTTATCCAGTCCCGACCATTTGCTCGGCGGCACTCCCGGGGGCAGCGAAATGTATGGCGTCAGTCCCGCCTCTGAATCAGCC
>JBKJYX010000127.1:0-3590 GCA_046715575.1 Sphingomicrobium sp.
GAGACGATCGAGGCGCGCGGCGCCGCAATGACCGCCGATGCCGATCATGCCGTGCTGGTGGTCGACATGCTGCGCTTCAGCCGAATCAACGAGAGCATGGGCAGTCTGGCGGGCGACGAGCTGCTGATCACCTTTGCGCGCCGGCTGATGTCGGCGCTGCGCGGCGGCGACGTGCTGGCGCGGACCGGTGGTAATGAATTCGGCATATTGGTGACACTGCGGCGCGGCATCGAGGATGCGCTGACTGCGGCCGAGCGCATTCGGGAGGTCATGTCGGCCCCCTTCAAGCTCTCCGAGCTCGAGATTCGCGTCGAATGCGCCATCGGCGTCGCACTGATGCAGTTCGGCCAAGAGGGCGAGGAATTGTTCCGCAACGCACAGTTCGCGGTCAAGCAAGCCAAGGTCGCGGGCCGCCCGCAGGTTTACGAGCCCAAGCAGGCGACCGAGGCCCGGCGGCGATTCTCGATCGAGACCGAGCTTCGGCGAGCGCTCGACAAGGACCAATTGCAGCTATTCTACCAGCCGCTGATCGATCTCAAATCGGGCGAAGTCGCGGGGTTCGAGGCGCTGGCCCGCTGGACCCATGAGGAACGCGGCGAGATCAGCCCGACCGAATTCATCCCGGTGGCGGAGGAAAGCGGGCTGATCTTGACCCTGGGCCGCTGGGCGATGAAACGGGCAACGCAGACGCTGGCCGACTGGGACCGCGCCGCCGGCGAAAAGCTGCCGCTGTATGTCGCGGTGAACCTGTCGGCGATCCAGGTCGCGCGCGACGACATTGCCGAACTGGTGTCGGGCGCGCTCAAATCGAGCGGCCTGACCGGCGACCGGCTGATGCTCGAGCTGACCGAAAGCTCGATCGTCCAGGATCCGGCGCGCGCAACACGGGTGTTTAACGCCTTGAAGGCACTCGATTGCACCGTGGCGATGGACGATTTTGGCACCGGTTACTCGAGCCTCGCCTTTCTCCAGCGGTTGCCGATCGACATCTTGAAGATCGACCGCAGCTTCGTTTCCGGAATGATGGTCGACCCCGACAGCGTGGCGATCGTCCGCGCGGTGCTGGGCCTCGCCGAAGCGCTCGGCATGTCGACCACCGCCGAAGGCATCGAGACGGTCGAGCTGGCGACAACTTTGGCGACATTGGGCTGCGCGAGCGGGCAGGGCTATTATTTCGCCAAGCCGCTCGAGCCCGACGCGGCGATGGAATATTGGCGCTCGCGTAAGCGATAGTCCGGTTGATTAGCCCGCGGCAGCCAGCGCGTCGGCGACGATGCGCTCGAACGCCTCGCCGTGCGGGAAGCCGGCTTCGACCCAATGGTCCTCGATTCGCCTAAGCGTTCGGGCGACGGCTGGGCCTTCGGTCATGCCGCGCGCGATCAAGGCGCCGCCGCCGATCGGCAATCGTGGCGCCCGCCAGCCCATCAGCGCGGCGGCCTGGTCCGGTTTGCCGGCGAGCAGCAGCCGGTCGATCGCGCACTCGTTTCCGAAGCGGTAGGCAAGCGCCTCGGGATTGAGTCCGAGCTCGCGGCCGGCGGCGCAGGCGAGCCGCTTGCGCGCCTTGTTGGAGAGCTTGAGCCGCGCGGCGATCTTCTCGGCCAGGAGCGGCTCGGGCGGGAGCAGCGCCGAGAAGCGCCTTAATGCGTCGGCCTCGATGCTGGCGTCGCGCTCGGCGGCGATGACTCGCTCTATCAGGTCGAGCGCGGCGCGCTCGATTTCGGGAAGCACGGGTTTGAGAATATTGCGGTCGAGCATCACGGCCACGGTCGGTGCCGGTTCGGGCAGGCCGCACAGCTTCAAAAGCTCGTCGGCGATGCGCTCGCGCGACAAGGCCATGAGATCGTTGGCGCGCGCGGCGCATGCGTCGAGCGCTTGGCCGTCGGGATCGCCGGCGCCGAAACGGGCGTGGAAGCGAAAGAAGCGCAGGATGCGCAAATGGTCCTCGGCGATGCGCGCTTCCGGCTCGCCGATGAAGCGCACGCGGCGCGCCTGGAGGTCGTCGAGACCTCCGAAATAGTCGAAGATCTCGCCCGTCCTGCAGTCGGCGGAGAGCGCGTTGATGGTGAAGTCGCGCCGCGCCGCATCTTCGCGCCAGTCGTCGGTGAAGGCGACGGTCGCCCGGCGGCCGTCGGTCGAGACGTCGCGCCGCAGGCTGGTGACCTCGACCGGCTGGCCGTCGCTGACCGCGGTGACGGTGCCGTGCTCGATCCCGGTTGGCACCGCCTTGATGCCCGCCGCCTCCAATCGCTTGACCACATCTTCGGGCCGAATCCGGGTGGCGAGGTCGATGTCGTTGACCGGCAGCCCGAGCAGCTCGTCGCGCACCGCCCCGCCGACGTAGCGGGTCAGGCCCTCGTCGGCGCCGAGCGCTTTCAAGAGACGCCGGATGCCGCGGCGGCGGCGCCACTTGGCGGCGTCGAGCTTCAGCTCCATTGCAGCCTTCGCGATAAATTGACGAGCATTGCCGCGGTCGCCCCCCAGATATTCCGGCCGTTCCAATCGATGCGGTAATAGTGGCGCTGGCGGCCCTCGAACAGCACGCTTTCTTGGGCCTGGTTGGCGGGGTCGAGAACAAAGCCGAGCGGCGCTTCGAACCAATCGGCGACTTCGGGCTCGTGCGGCGCCAGCGACAGGTCCGGCGGGATCACGGCGAGCACCGGAGTCACGGCATAGCCGGTGACGGTCCGGTAGGGGTCGAGCGCCGCGATGGTCTCAACCGATGACGGCTCCAGGCCCAGCTCTTCCCATGCTTCCCGAAGCGCGGCTGCGGTCGCGTCCTCGTCCGTGTCGATGCGGCCGCCGGGGAAGGCGACCTGCCCGGCGTGTGTGCGCAAGTCCGCATGCCGGACGGTGAGGATGACTCCGGACTCCACCCGATCGGTGGTGGCGATCAGCACGGCGGCCGGCGTGAGTGAGGCGGCCGGGCAATAATCGTCGCCGGCGAGGAGCGGCTCACGGGGCGGTCGGTCGAGTGCTGCACGAAGCCGGTCAGCGAGCGTCATGGTTGCGGCCTGTCTAGCGGGAAGAAGGCACCGTCGCTCCATATGCCCGGCGGCTCGTGACCCTCGGCAAGCGCGATTTCGGCGAGCTCGTAATAGACGGGGCGGGCAAGTTCGGCCTCGAGTCCGTGGCGGACGAGGACGCGGGGGCTGGGCCCGTGCTCGTCCGCGACCAGCCGGAGCGGATGGGCGGGGCCGAGGATCAGCGCATCGCCGCTGTCCAGTCGAAGCGCGATGCGGCGCTGCTCGCGCTCCCCTTCGCTCTCCATCTCGACGGCACGAAAGGCAGTCGCGTCGACCTCGATCTCAAGCTTTTCAACCGGCGTGACGAGCATGTGGCGGCCGTCGGACTCGCGGCGAAGAACGGTCGAGAACAGCCGGACCATCGCCGGCCGGCGGATCGGCTGGCCGTCGTGATACCAGGTGCCATCGCGGGCAATGCGCATGGCGGAATGACCGCAGCGCTCCGGGTTCCACTGGTCGACCGGCGGCAAGCGGCGCTGGTCGATGAGTGCCTGAAGCTCGCCCAGCTTGAGGCCTTTTAGTTCGATCGGGGGGCGGCTCTCGGGCATACCGCCCTCTGTCATTGCG
>JBKJYX010000128.1:0-5091 GCA_046715575.1 Sphingomicrobium sp.
GACCTGCCGGTGATGCTGATTACGGGCAAAGCCAAACCGAACGGCGCCGTCCAGGCCTATGAGGCCGGGGCCGACGACGTCATCCTGAAGCCGTTCCACTTCGAGGTGCTGTTCGCGCGGATCGAGCGGCGGATCGCCCGCGCCCAGTCGATGAAGACCCTGCGCGATGACAATGCGGCGCTCGATGCGCGCGTCGTCACCCGCGCGATCGTGTTGGGAGACATGCGTGTTCGCTGGCTTGCAAGGGAGGCCGAGCGCCGCCGGCTCGATGGCCTGCTGAGCCCGCGCGCAACGTAACCGTCATTGCGAGGAGCGCAGCGACGCGGCAATCCAGCGCGAACAAAGAAACTGGATTGCTTCGCTACACTCGCAATGACGAGATAAACTCCCGCACGCGCGGCGCGATGTCGGGGCGCTCGAGCGCCAGCGCCAGATTGGCGAGCACGAAGCCCAATTTGTCGCCGCAGTCGTGGCGCACGGCATCGACCTTCAACGCATTGAACGGCTGTTTGCCGATCAATTTGGCCATTGCGTCGGTCAGCTGGATTTCGCCGCCCGCACCGCGTGTCCCGGCGTCGAGCACGCCCATCACTTCGGGCTGGAGGATGTAGCGGCCGATCACGCCGAGCCGCGACGGCGCGTCCTTGGGATCGGGCTTTTCGACCAGGCCGAGCACCTCGGTGAGGTCGCCGTCGATGCGGCCGGGCGCGATCACGCCATAGCTTTTGGTTTTCTCCGCCGGCACTTCCTCGGTGCACAGCATGTTGCCGCCAACCTCGCTCCACGCATCGACCATCTGCTTGAGCGCGCCGGGCGTGCCGGCCATCAAATCGTCGGGCAGCAGGACCGCGAACGGTTCGTCGCCGACGATGTGGCGCGCGCACCAGACCGCATGGCCGAGCCCCAGCGGCTCTTGCTGGCGGACCGCGACGACCTCGCCATAGTCGGCGCTGGCAGGTTCGAGCGCGTCAAGGCTCTTGCCGGCGTCGCGCATCGTCGTTTCCAGCTCGAACGCCATGTCGAAATAGTCGACCAGGGCCGCCTTGCCGCGTCCAGTAACGAAGATCATTTGCTCGATGCCGGCTTCGCGCGCTTCGTCGACCGCGTACTGGATCAGCGGCCGGTCGACGATCGTCAGCATCTCCTTGGGCATGGTCTTGGTCGCCGGCAGCAGCCGGGTGCCGAGGCCCGCGACCGGGAAGATCGCCTTGCGGACGCGATTGCTCATTGCGGAGTCGACACGCCGGTTTGTTCGGAACTGGTCGGCTCCTCGGTCTCCAGCAGGACCGGAGCGGCGCCGCCATCGGGTGGCGGCAGGTCGAAGCGGTCGGGCTTGCGCGGCTCGGAGCGCTTGATCAGCTCGTCAACGCGCGCGGGCCGGGCATTGGTCGGCGGGGTCAGCAGCTGTTCGGCGGTCGGAGTGGCGCTGGCCAGCAGCGGCTTAACCGGCAATTGCTGGCCTGGCGCCGGCTGTAGCGGCGCCATCTGGCCGCACCCGCCAAGGATCGATACGCCGGTCAGGCTTCCGGCAATCAGCATAGCCACACGCACACGCTTCATCGATCGCTCCGGCGAACGGCACGGGCCGCCGCGACCGCTTCGATTACCCGCTCGGGCGAAGTTCCGCCAGCCGAGCCGCGCGACGCCACGCTGCTTTCGACCGACAGCCGCGCGAGCGCTTTTTCGCCGATGCGTGGGTCGATCGATTGCAACTCGGCGATGTTCAACTGGTCGAGGCGCAGGCCCTTGGCCTCGGCGGCCGCCACCGCCCGCCCGACGATATGATGCGCCTCGCGAAACGGCACGCCTTCTGCCGCTAGCCAGTCGGCGAGGTCGGTCGCGGTCGAATGACCGGCCGCCGCCGCCGCGCGCATCCGCTCCGGATCGAACACGAGCTCCGCCACCATGCCGGTCATCGCTGCGAGCGAGACCATCAGCAAATCATGGGCATCGAACAACGGCGCTTTGTCGTCCTGCAAATCCTTGGCGTAGGCCAGCGGCAAGCCCTTCAGCAGCATGAGGAGCGCGACCAGGTCGCCGACGATCCGCGCCGAATGGCCGCGGACCAGCTCGGCCGCGTCGGGGTTGCGCTTGTTGGGCATGATCGACGACCCGGTCGACCAGGCGTCGGGCAGGGTCACGAACGCAAATGGCTGCGACGCCCAGATGATGATTTCCTCGGCGAGCCGCGACAGATGGACCGAGCACAGCGCGGCGGCGGCAAGATAATCGACGACGAAATCGCGGTCGGACACTGAGTCTATGCTGTTGGCGGTCGGGCGGTCGAAACCCAATGCCGCCGAGGTCGCGTCGCGGTCGATCGGGAAGCTGGTGCCGGCCAGCGCCGCGGCGCCGAGCGGGCATTGGTTGAGGCGTGTCCGCGCATCCGAAAAGCGGCTGCGATCTCGGACCAGCATCTCCCGGTATGCCATCAAGTGGTGGCCCAGAGTCACCGGTTGCGCCGACTGCAGATGGGTGAAGCCCGGCATGATCGTCGCCGCATGCTCCTCGGCGCGGTCGAGAATCGCGGCTTCCAGTTGGTCGATGTGTTCCAGGACCTCATCGATCGCCCCGCGAACGAACAGCTTGAGGTCGGTCGCGACCTGGTCGTTGCGCGACCGAGCGGTGTGCAGCCGGCCCGCTACCGGTCCGATCCGCTCGGCCAGCCTGTGCTCGACATGCATGTGGATGTCTTCGAGCGCCGGGTCCTCGGCAACACCCTCCTTGGAGAATTCGTCGGCGATCGCGGCGAGGCCCTGGTCGATCGCCGCCGCATCGTCCGCCGGAATGATCCCTTGTTTGCCGAGCATCGCCGCATGAGCGCGGCTGGCGGCGATGTCCTCGCGCCAAATCCGCTTGTCGGTGGCGATCGAGCTATTTATCTCGCGCATGATCTCGGCCGGGCCGCCGCTAAAGCGTCCGCCCCACATTGGATTGGAAATGGTCTTGCGGCTGATCCTGCTGCTCCTTGCCCTGCTCGCCACTGCCGCTTGCGATAGGCAAAAGCCCCCAGCCCAGCAAGGCGAACCGACCCAGCCAGGCGCCGAGGCCGAGGACCAAAGCATGGTCGGAATCAAGGGCGTCCATCGCGAGCACGCCGGCAAACCGGCGCCCAAGGTTAGCTTTCGCGATCCCGACGGCGGCGAGATCAGCCTCGCCGACTTCAAGGGCGTGCCGGTGCTGGTCAATCTTTGGGCGAGCTGGTGCGGGCCGTGCATCAAGGAGTTGCCGACGCTCGAGAAGCTGGCCGATACGCACCTCAAGGATGGCCAGCTCGGGGTGATAGCGGTCAGCCAGGACAGGGGCCCGCAGAGCTCGGTCATTGCGTTCCTCGCCACGCACAAGATCGACGGGCTCGGCGCCTACCAGGATCCCGAGATGGCGCTGTCGGGTGCGCTCGGCGTGCAGGTGATGCCGACCACCATCCTCTACGACCGGCAGGGCCGCGAGGTGTGGCGTTATGTCGGCGACCTGGACTGGACCAGCGCCGAAGCGGCTAAGCTGCTGGCCGAAGCCGGCGCCGCGTAAACGCCCGGAGAACCCGGCCGTCGATCGCCGCGAGGCCCAGCGCGATCAGGGCCATGCCGGCAAAATCGCGCGGCGCGATCACTTCGTTGAGGAACAGCGAACCGAGCAGGATCGCGATCGGCGGCACCAGCAGAGTCACCAGCAAGGCATTGGTCGCCCCGGCGGAATCGATCAGCCGGAAGTAAAGGATGTAGGCGAACGAGGTGCAGACCAACGCCAAAGCGAGGATGGCCGCGATCGCACCCCAGGACGGCAGTGGCTGGGTCCACGGCTGGTCGATCAACAGCGCGATCGGCAGCATGATGATCGCGCCGGCGGACAATTGCCCGGTGGTGACGGTGACCGGCGACACGCCCATCGCCTTGAATCGCCGGGCCCACACGCCCGCCAGCGCGTAGCAAAGCGCGGCCGTCACGCAGGCCAGCTGCGCGAGCGTGTCGCCGCCCAGCGTCGTCAGCACGGCCGGGCCGATCATCACCGCGACGCCGGCAAATCCGAGCAGCACGCCGGCGAGCTTGCGGCCGGTCATGCGCTCGTCGCGGGTGAAGAGGTGGGCGACGACCACGCCCCAGATCGGCGTGGTCGCGTTGAGGATCGAGGCGAGGCCGCTGGCGATCCGGGTCTGGCCCCAGCCGAACAGGATGAAGGGTACGACGTTGTTGAACAGCGCCAGGACCAGGATTGCGCCCCAAACGCTGCGCGGCAGCTCGGCTGGTTGCCCGCGCCACCAGAGATACAGCCACATCGCTGCCGCGGCGACCGTCAACCGCACCCAGACATAGGTCAGCGGGGCGACCTGGTGCACGGCGACGCCGATAAAAAAGAAAGCAGCGCCCCAGATCAGCGCCAAGGCGATCAGGGTCGTCCAATCGCGGCCGTTCATGACGTTTCGGATCATCGGCACTGAATAGGCGACCGGAGCGGACGCCGCGTCCCGCGCCTTGCGGGCAAACTCAGGATCGATCGCCGTCATCGGCTGGATTTATCCGCACCGGAGCAACCCAGCCAACAAAAGAGCCGGGTCAGGGCATAAGCTTGGCTTATTGGCTAATCCCGCAGCAGCTCGTTGATGCTGGTCTTGGACCGGGTGCGCTCGTCGACCCGCTTGACGATCACCGCGCAGGCGAGGGACGGGCCACCGCCCTTGGCCGGCAGCGTTCCCGGGACAACCACCGAATAGGCCGGCACGCGCCCGTAAATGACCTCGCCCGAGACGCGGTCGACGATCTTGGTCGAAGCGCCGATGAACACGCCCATCGAGATCACCGCGCCCTGTTCGACCACCACCCCTTCGGCGACTTCGGAGCGCGCGCCGACGAAGCAATCATCCTCGATGATCACCGGCCCCGCCTGCAGCGGTTCGAGCACGCCGCCGATGCCGGTCCCGCCCGAGATGTGGACGTTGCGGCCGATCTGCGCGCAGCTGCCGACCGTCGCCCAGGTGTCGATCATGGTCCCTTCGCCGACCCGCGCGCCGATGTTGACGAAGCTCGGCATCAGCACCGCGCCCGGAGCGATGTAGGCGCCGCGGCGGACGATCGCCCCCGGCACCGCCCGAAAGGC
>JBKJYX010000129.1:0-2666 GCA_046715575.1 Sphingomicrobium sp.
ATCAACGCCGGCCGCGGCAAACTCGCCGGCAATCTCCTCGACCAGCTCGGGCCGCGTGAGGTTGAGCAAATCGTTGTTGCCGCGCTGGTCCTTGAACAGGTCGAGCCCGCGGCAATAATCCTCGCTCGCCAGCCGCCGCGCCTGGATCGACGTTCCGTAGGCGCCGTCCTTGACCAGGATGCGCTTCGCCGCTTCGGCGCGCAGGGTATCGGCGGCGCTCATGCCGCGACCGCCCGGACGCCGAGCTAGTGGCAGATCGCGTACGACAGCTCGGCGCGGTTCAACGTGTAGAAATGGAAGTGGCGGACGCCGCCCGCGTAGAGCTGCGCGCAAAGCTCCGCCGCGATCGTGGCGGCAACGAGCTGGCGGGCGGCGGGAAGGTCGTCCAGCCCTTCGAACAACCGGCCGACCCAATCGGGGACCGATGTGCCGTTCATCGCCGCCATCCGGTTGATCGCCGCGAAATTCGTGACGGGCATGATGCCTGGCAGGATCTCGATGTCGATGCCGGCCGCCGCCACCTTGTCCTGGAAGCGGAAGAAGCATTCTGGATCGAAGAAGAATTGCGTCGTCGCCCGGTTCGCGCCGGCGTCGACCTTGCGCTTGAGATTATCGAGATCGGCGGCGACATTCGGCGAATCCGGATGGCATTCGGGAAAGGCCGCAACCGAAATCTCGAACGGCGCCACCTTCTTGAGGCCGGCGACCAGCTCGGCGGCATTGGCGTAGCCGCCGGTGTGGGCCACGAATTTCGCGCCTTGCTCCGGCGGATCGCCGCGGATCGCCACGATATGGCGCACGCCGACCTCCCAATAAGAGCGCGCGATCGCATCCACCTCGTCGCGAGTGGCGTTGACGCAGGTCAAATGCGCGGCGGCGGGAATCGAGGTTTCCCGGACGATCCGCGCCACGGTCGCGTGGGTGCGCTCGCGGGTCGAGCCGCCCGCGCCATAGGTCACCGAGACGAAGCGCGGAGCCAATGGCTCGAGCGTCTTCACCGACTCCCACAACGTCTCTTCCATCTTCTCCGTCTTGGGCGGAAAGAATTCGAAGCTGACCTGGATGTCGCCGCGGGTCTCGGCGAACAGCGGCTCATGCGCGGCGAGGCTCTCCAGGCGGTTCATGCCGCCCTCCGCTGTCGCTGCGGCACACCGGCTTTGACCCCGCGCCACAAGGTTACCGTCAGCTCGCCGCCCTCAAGATGCTCGACATGGTCGACGGTGAGCTCCGCCGCAGCGAACCAGCCGGCCATCGCTTCGTCGTCGAAGCCCAGCCGGATATGCGCATCGCTGGCGCGCAGTTCCTCGCATTCGTGCGCGGCGAAATCGACGATCAGCAGGGTTCCGCCCGGGGCCAATACCCGCGTCGCTTCGGCGATCGCCGCGGCCGGCGAGTGGGCATAGTGGAGCACCTGATGGATGATGGCGCTGTCGGCGCTGCCGTCGCCAAGCGGGAGCGCGTACATGTCGCCCTGGCGCAAGCTCGAGGCAATCCCCGCGGCCTCCAGCTTGACCCGCGCCAGCCGCAGCATCTCCGACGAGCGGTCGATGCCGATCGCTAACGCGGCGCGCGGGCCGAACAACTCGATCATCCGCCCGGTGCCGGTGCCGATGTCGACCAACCGGCCGAGATCGCGTGTCCCGAGCGCGCGTTCGATCGCCTGCTCGACCTCGCTTTCGGCGACATGGAGCGAGCGGATCGAATCCCAAACCGCGGCGTGGGTGGAGAAATAGCGCGACGCGGCCTCCGCCCGGTCGGCGCGCACCGCTTCCAGCCGTGCCGCATCGGCCCCGAACAGCGCCTGCGTCGGCTCATCCGCCCAGCAATCGAGCAGGGCGAACATCGGCCCAGTCCGCTCCGGATCGGCCAATTTCAGGAACACCCAGCTGCCCTCCTTGCGGCGCTCGACGACGCCGGCGTCGGCGAGGATCTTCAGGTGGCGCGACACCCGCGGCTGGCTCTGGCCGAGCACCAGCGCGAGCTCGCCGACCGACAGCTCCATGATCCGCAGCAGCGCCAGGATCCGCACCCGCGTTGGATCGGCGAGAGCCTGGAACAAGTCGGCGAGGGGTAGCGTCGGGGTCACCAGATAAGGATATAAAGATATCTTTATATGCGTCAAACTCTCTGCGTGAGACTGCAGCCGCGTTAACGTAAAATGTGCGACGAACCGCGGCCCGGCCGCAATTATGGCAATTGCGTGGCAGTGCGGTCGTCTATATGGGCGCGCGCTGGCCTGTTGGATTCGAACGACAGGCCGAGGCCAGTGCCCGGTGCTTAGGGGCATGACTGAAGGAGTCGAACGATCATGAAGAAAATCGCAGTGACCGTTGCGGTGCTGGCGCTCGGCCTTGCCGGGTGCAACAAGACCGCGGAAGACAATACCGCCAACGTCGACGCGAACGTCGAGAATGCCGCGGAATATGACGTCAATGCCGCGACCAACGACTCGATGAACGCCGCCGACAATGCGCTCGACGCAGCCGGCAACGCCGTCGAGAACGCCAGCGACGCGGTCGAAAACGCCGCTGAGAACGCGACGAATTAAGCGTCGGCCCCGTTAAGGGGCTGAGCTAAGGGCCGTCCGCACCCGCGGGCGGCCCTTTTTTTATCTCCAATGAAAGTGATACTTTCATGGGGCCCATGAAAACAAAGCTTCTCATACT
>JBKJYX010000130.1:0-2656 GCA_046715575.1 Sphingomicrobium sp.
GCGATGAGGGCGGGCGACGCGTGTCGCCCATATTGGGACAATTCGACGCCGAGCGGCCCCAGCGCGCGGCCGAGCGGGTCGCCGGCGCCCACTCGAGTCCCGGGCACCAAGGACGAGCGGACATTGATAATCAGGCTCATCCAGCCGCGACCGTGATCGATGATGACGATGCCGTCATAGTCGCGAAACGGTCCGGCGAAGCGGATGATCCCTGCGGCCGGCACCATCACCGGGGCGTCGCGCCCCGTGGCCAGGGTCAGGCCGCGCGATTTCACTCCGCTCGAATTGACCTCGCCCAGCCCCTCGATGACGCGGGCGCCGGCCGGAAGCCGATAATCGAGCGGTGGTCGCGGCATCGACCCTTCCGACGCTGCCGGGCGCTCAGGCGCTGGGCCGAGCCTGACAATTTCAGCGGCGATTTGCGTTGCCGAGCGGCTGCGCTGTGCTTCGCCGGATAGTTTCTCGATGTCTTCGCTCCGGGCGAGAGCGACGTCGCCGGCGCCGACCGCCGCGCTGCCGCTCAAGGTCGCCGACTGCAGGGCCCGCGCTTCCAATTGGGCGAACTCGCGCCGCCTTGCGGCCAGCTCGTCGCGGCTACGGGCCGTGGTTTGGCGAGAAGCCAGAGCGGCCCGCTCCAGTCTCTGTCCCTCGGCCAGCTCCGCCGACAGCGCCGCGGTACGCCTGCGGATCACCGGCAGGCTGGCATCGAGCAGCAGGCGCACCCGAACGAACTCCTCCATGCTCGAATCGCTGGTCAGCGCGAGCAATGGCGGACGGCGCGCCATCATCGTCAGCCCCGCGAGCAGTGAAGCGACCGGCCGTTGCTGTTCCTGAAGGTACTGCCGGCGGGCGGCCAGTTTCGCGGCGATGATCCGCCGCTCGGCGTCGGCGGCGCTGATTCGCGACTCGGCGGCGGAAATCGCTTCGGCCGCCGCCGCCTGCTGCGCCCGCAGCCGCGCTGCCTCGCCGCGTGCCCGACCCGCCGCCTGCTCGAGCTGTTCTACCCGGGTGTCGGCCGCCCGCGCTTCGGCCCGGGCGCGTTTGAGCGCCTGATCGACGGTTTCGGCCTCTTGCTGGACCGGCGCGCTGGCCGCCAGCAGCAACGGGACCGCGAGCAACAATGGTGCGAAGCGGTTCATCCGTCCCGATGATAGGGATGGTTCGCGAGGATGGAAGTCGCCCGGAACAATTGCTCGGCCAGCATCGCCCGGACCAGCAGATGCGGCCAGGTGGCCGGGCCGAACGACAGCAGCAGATCGGCATTTGTGCGATCCGCCTCGGCGTGGCCGTCGGCGGCGCCGATCAGGAACCGTGCCTCGCGCTTGCCGCCATCGCGCCAGCTTTCGAGCTTGCGCGCCAACTCGGTCGACGACAGCGCTTGTCCGCGCTCATCGAGGATAATCGAGATGCTGTTGGGGGCCGGGGCCGGCAGTGGGCCGCGTTCGCCGAGTTGGGTGACCCTGGTCGGCCAGGCGATGCGTTTCAAATAGCGCTCGACGAGATCGGCCTCGGGAGATTTGCCGATTTTGCCGCGGGCGACGATGTGCAGGAGCATCTAGCGCGTGTAGAGCCCGGTCGTGAATGGCCGGGCGAGGGCGCTCGCAAAATTGTCGTAAATCGCTCGGGCCGCCTGGGCGATGGTCCGCGGCCGGTTGGTCCCCCCGCGAGCGAACACGGCGACTACGATCCGGCGGCCATCGGGCATGGTGATGAAGCCGACATCGTCGGTCAGGCCGGATAGCGTTCCCGTCTTATTTTCGACTGGCGTGCCAACCGGCAGCAGCGCGCGGATGCGGTTCTTTCCGGTCTGGCACCGGGCCATCAGGCCCAGCAGGTGATTGCGGCTCTCCGGCTTGATCAACTCTGCCTTGTAAATCCGCTTCAACAGATCGACCATCGCGTGCGGCGTGCTTGAATCGCGGCGGTCCCACAAATCGCGGCGGTCGCTCAGCAGCTGGGCGATCGTACGGTCGACCCGCAGACCGGTCATGCCGTTCTGATGCAGCCAGCCCTGCAGCGCTCGCGGTCCGCCAATGTCCCTCAACAGGATATCGGTTGCGCGATTGTCGCTGTGGATGATCATCCTCTCCATCAGGCCGCGTGCCGACTGGCCGCCGATCCGGTCGTCGAGCGAGCGCCGGCCGTGATCGACCTGCGCGAGATAGAGGGCCGCGACCGCTACCTTGACCGTGCTCGCCATCGGGAATGGCTCGTTGCCGCGGATGCTGACGCTGGTGCCATTGTTGAGGTCGAGCGCGGCGATGCCGACATCGCCCGAGGTTCCGGCGGCCAGGAAGGCGAGCTGCCGCTCGAGGTTCCACAGATTTGGCGACGATTCCGCCGAAGCCGGCTGGGCGGCAAGCGCCAGCAGCGCAAGGAAAACAGCAATTAAACGCATAAATTCACCCGCCTTGAACAGCTGCACCCAGATTGGGTTCATCGCCGAACGCCCACATTCGTTCCAAATTGTAAAAACTTCTCACTTCGGGACGAAATAAATGCACGATGACGTCGTCGGCGTCGATCAGCACCCAGTCGGCCGCGGGCAGCCCTTCGAGCCGCGGCGAGCGACCAACCCGGTCCTTGATCCGCTGGGCGAGCTTGGTGGCCATCGAAGCGACCTGGCGCGTCGACCGACCCGAGGCGATCACCATAT
>JBKJYX010000131.1:0-8819 GCA_046715575.1 Sphingomicrobium sp.
CGTCGGGGACAATGTCGGCGACTGCGCCGGCATGGCCGCCGATCTGTTCGAAACCTATGTCGTCACCGTCGGCGCGACGATGGTCCTGACCGCGTTGCTGGTGAAGACCGCGGGCGACGGCCTGCTCGCCTTGATGTCGCTCCCACTGCTGATCGGCGGCGTGTGCATCATCACGTCGATCCTCGGCACCTATTTCGTCCGCCTCGGCAAGAGCGCGAGCATCATGGGCGCGATGTACAAGGGCTTCGGCGTCACCGCCGTCACCTCGGCGATCGCGATCTACTTCGCCACGCAATATGCGCTGGGCGACCTTGATGCGACGATCACCGCCGGCGCCACCACCTTTACCGGCATGGACCTCTACAGGTGCATGCTGCTCGGGTTGGTGATCACTGGCCTGATCATCTGGATCACCGAATATTACACCGGCACCCACTTTCGCCCGGTCCAGTCGATCGCCAAGGCGTCGGAGACCGGCCACGGCACCAACGTCATCCAGGGGCTCGCGATCAGCCTCGAATCGACCGCGCTGCCGACGCTCGTCATCTGCGCCGGGATCATCATCGCTTATTTGCTCGCCGGGCTGATGGGCATCGCCTTTGCCGCCACCGCGATGCTGGCGCTGGCCGGGATGGTGGTCGCGCTCGACGCCTACGGGCCGGTCACCGACAATGCCGGCGGAATCGCCGAAATGGCGGGTCTCGATGATAGCGTCCGCGCCAAGACCGATGCATTGGACGCGGTCGGCAACACCACCAAGGCGGTGACCAAGGGCTATGCGATCGGCTCGGCCGGCCTTGCCGCGCTGGTGCTGTTCGCGGCCTACACCACCGACCTCAAGGAGTTCTTCCCGGGGGTCACGGTCAATTTCAGCCTGGAAAATCCGTTCGTCATCGTCGGCCTGCTGCTCGGCGCCTTGCTGCCCTATCTGTTCGGGGCGATGGGCCTGACCGCGGTCGGCCGCGCCGCTGGCGACGTGGTCAAGGACGTACGCGAGCAGTTCCGCACCAACTCCGGCATCATGGACGGGACGTCGCGGCCCGATTACGCGCGCACCGTCGATCTCGTCACCAAGGCCGCGATCAAGGAGATGATCATCCCCTCGCTGCTGCCGGTATTGGCGCCGATCGTGGTCTATTTCGCGATCACCGCCATCGCCGGCCAGGCCGAAGGCTTCGCCGCGCTGGGCGCGCTGCTCCTCGGCGTGATCGTCTCCGGCCTGTTCGTCGCCATCTCGATGACCAGCGGCGGCGGCGCCTGGGACAATGCCAAGAAGTACATCGAGGACGGCAATTACGGCGGCAAGGGCTCCGAGGCACACAAGGCCGCGGTCACCGGCGACACCGTCGGCGACCCGTACAAGGACACGGCGGGCCCGGCGGTCAATCCGATGATCAAGATCACCAACATCGTCGCGCTGCTGCTGCTCGCCGCGCTGGCCGCCGGCGCGGCCTAGGGACCAGTCCTGCCGCACGCGATCGTCATCCATGAAACCGGAGGGCCCGAGGCCCTGAAGTGGGAGGAGGTCGAGGTCGGCGAACCCGGCCCCGGCCAGACCCGCCTGCGCCAACACGCGGCGGGCTTGAACTTCATCGACGTCTATCACCCCACCGGACTGTATCCGCAGCCGCTGCCGTTCACGCCCGGCATCGAAGGCGCAGGTGTCGTCGACAGCGTCGGCAAGGGCGTCGTCAATGTGCGGGCCGGCGACCGGGTCGCTTATGGCGGGCCGATCGGGGGCTATGCGGAGGAGCGGCTGATCGCCGCCGATCGCCTGGTAAAGCTGCCGGCCAGCATCGGCTTCGAGGAAGCAGCGGCGATGATGTTGCAGGGGATGACCGCGCGGATGCTGCTGCGCTCGGTCTATCCGGTAGCATCCGGGGACACGATCCTGGTCCACGCGGCCGCGGGCGGCGTCGGCCTGATCCTGTGCCAATGGGCGGCGGCCTTGGGCGCAACCGTCATCGGCACCGTCTCGACCGACGACAAGGCCGAGCTGGCCCGGCTCCACGGCTGTCATCACCCGATCGTCTACACCCGACAGGATTTCGTCGCCGAAGTCGAGAGCATCACCCACGGCGGCAAGCTGCCGGTCGTCTACGATTCAGTCGGGCGCGATACGTTCATGAAATCGCTCGATTGCCTGCGCCCTCGTGGCCTGATGGTCACTTTCGGCCAGTCGTCGGGGCCGATCGAGCCATTTTCGCCGACCGTGCTGGCGCAAAAGGGCTCGCTGTTTCTGACTCGGCCGACCGTGGCCAATTATATCGCCAGCCGCGCCGACCTCGAGGCTTCGGCGGCCGAGCTGTTCGAGATGGTGACTTCGGGCCAGGTGCGGATCGACGTCCGGCAGCGCTATCCGCTCCAACAGGCGGCCGAGGCTCATCGCGCGTTGGAGGCGCGGGCGACGTCGGGATCGACCATCTTCACGGTCTAGCGGAACTCGTTTCGCCGTCGCCTTCCCTTTTGGTAGCCGCCAGCGTAAGGCTCCGCGACTTTTTGCACGACGACAGTGAGGATTGATGGCCAAGGAAGAACTTCTCGAAATGCGCGGCAAGGTGGTGGAGCTGCTGCCCAACGCGATGTTCCGCGTCGAACTCGAGAATGGCCACGAGATTCTCGGCCACACCGCCGGCAAGATGCGCAAGAACCGCATTCGCGTCCTCACCGGCGACGAGGTGCTGGTCGAATTGACCCCGTACGACCTGACCAAGGGCCGCATCACCTATCGCTTCATGCCCGGCCGCGCGGGACCGCCCGGATATCCCTGATGCGCCCAAGGGGATGAGACTCATCCTCGCGTCCGCGAGCCCGCGCCGACTAGACCTCCTCGCCCGCATCGGAGTGACACCGGACAGGGTGATGCCCGCCGATGTTGACGAGAGCGTGCCCAGGGGCGAGCTGCCACGGACACATGCGCTGCGCTTGGCGCGCGCCAAGGCCGAGGCGGTGGCGGCGCAAGAGCCCGACGCGCTGGTCCTGGCCGCCGACACGGTGGTCGCCGTCGGGCGGCGGATCCTGCCCAAGGTCGAGGATGAAGCCGAGCTTCGCGCCTGCATGGCGCTGCTCTCCGGACGCCGGCACCGTGTCCTGACCGGGATCGCGCTGGCGGCTCCGGGCCAGCCGGTCCGCACCCGCCTCGTCGAAACGATGATCGCCAAGAAGCGGCTGTCGGCGGAGGAAGTGGATTTCTACGTCGCTCATGGCGAATGGCGCGGCAAAGCCGGCGGCTACGCGCTGCAGGGCTATGGCGAAGTCTATGTGCGCCACATCGCCGGCAGTTACTCCAACGTCGTCGGCCTGCCGCTCGCCGAGACGCGGCTGCTCTTGAAAGCGGCGGGATATCCGATTGCCTGAACACCAAAGAGCTGAATGGCTCATCGAGCGCGGCATTGGCGAGACTCGCGCGGGGTTGATCGACGACGGCGCGATCGTCGAAGCGCGGATCGCGCTGGACGGTACTACGCCCGCCGGGACTATTCTCGCCGCGCGCTTGATCGACGTTGGACAGTCGGGTCGGAATGCGGTCGCCCGCGACGAGAGGGGAACGGAATATCTGCTGCCCAACGCCACAGTGGGCGTGACCGAGGGCGCGGCGCTCAATCTGGAGATCCTCCGCGAGGCAATTCCCGGAGCGGAATCGTGGAAACGTCCGCTTGCAAGAGCGACGGATCAGCCGCCTTCCACGGCACCGCCGCTGAGCAGTCGCGAGATCGCTTTCCCGTTTCCCGGCAGAAATGACCTTAGCGACGCCGGCTGGGACGACGTGATCGAGCAAGCGAGAAGCCGCACAGTCGAATTTGTGGGCGGCACGCTGCGCATCTCGCTCACGCCGGCGATGACGCTGGTCGATGTCGATGGCGTGATTCCGCCGGGCGAGCTTGCGGCGACCGGCGCGGCCGAAGCGGCGCGCGCGATTCGCCGGCTCGGCATCGGCGGCTCGATCGGCATCGACCTGCCGACGGTTGCGGGAAAAGCGCCGCGCCAGGCGGCCGCGGCGGCGATCGACGCGGCGCTGCCGCAGCCGTTCGAGCGCACCGCGGTCAACGGCTTCGGCTTCGTCCAGATCGTCCGCCCGCGCATTCGTCCGTCGCTGCTCGAGATTTGGAGCGACCGCGCCGGCGCCGAGGCCCGCGCCCTGCTCCGCCGCGCTGCGCTCTCCGGATCCGGGCCGCGCCGCCTGGTCGCCCACCCCGGCGTGGTCGCCGTGCTCGAACAAAATAAGCCCTGGCTCGCCGCCCTCGCCCGCCAGCTCGGCGGCGACGTTACCTTGCGCTCCGACCCATCGCTCGCCATGTCGGCTGGCGATGCCGAACCCGCCTAGAGCCAAGCCCTGCCCGCTGTGCGGCAAGCCCGCAGCCGAGCCGCACGCACCGTTCTGCAGCCGCGGCTGCAAGGACCGCGACTTGTTGAAATGGCTCGGCGAAGGCTATCGGATTGCGGGTCCGCCGGTGGACCCGGAGGTGCTGGACAGCGAAGATAGCGGGAGTTAGGGACCGCTCGCTTCTTCGGGCCTCCGGTCCGCAGGCATCGCCCGGAAATTGGGGCCCAGGTAGCTCAGTTGGTAGAGCACGTGACTGAAAATCACGGTGTCGGCGGTTCGATCCCGTCCCTGGGCACCATTCCTATAAATTCGAGCCGCGCTCATCTTACCCACAGCTGCGGGTACGCGCGCTTCAACTTCGACAGCTTCGGCCGGTCGTTGACCAGGATGTACGGATGGTACGGGTGCCGACGCATGAAATCCTGGTGGGAGGCCTCGGCCGGATAGAAGGCGCCGCTTTCGATCCGGGTCGCGATCGGCCGCGGATAGATGCGCGACGCCCGCAGCCGGGCGAGGAAATTCGTCGCCGCCTGCCGCTGGCCGGCATTCTGCGGAAAGATCGCCGAGCGGTAGCTGGGGCCGACGTCCGGCCCCTGGCGGTTCACCTGGGTCGGGTCGTGGGCGACGGTCGCGTAGACCTTAAGCAATTGCGCGTAGCTGATTTGCGCCGGGTCGTAGGTGATCCGCACCGCCTCGGCGTGGCGCGTTCGCTCGCTGCTGACCGCGCCGTAATTGGCATCGCGCGCCGAGCCTCCGGCGTAGCCTGAAACGACGTTGCGAACGCCCTTCATATGCTCGAACACGCCCTCCATGCCCCAGAAGCAGCCGCCGGCGAGGACGGCCTGCTCGAGGCGCGGCGGAGCGGCGGGCGCGGCGCTGGCCAACAGGCTCAAGAGCCCGGCGCTGGCGAGTGTGATGAGTCTCATGACCGCCAATGTGGTGCGCCCTCGGCGTTGGCGCAATCGTCAGCGGGACTTAGCGCCAGCCGCGAGACAAAGCAGATTTCTCCTGGGCGGCGTCGAATGCATCGCCGGCGATCGATGAATCGATCAGTGCGGCGAGGTTCGGATCGGCCCCGGCGGCCATGCGATAATCGCCGCCAGACTGCTCGGGAGCCGCGAACAGTCCCCTCACGCGCCACTCCTGCCCGTCGCGGCATGCCAGCCCGCTCGAGCGCTGCTCGGTAAAGCTGCGGCAAACCGCGCCCGCGGAATCGCGGAAGGTCACTCCGATGCGGTATCCGGCGACGTCGCCGGCGCTCGCCAGCTGCTTGTCCAGTGCGCGATCGAGCCCGGCGGCGGCGTACATCGTGCCGCTGCGGATCTCGACCGGCGATCCGCCGCGTTCGCCAACCAGCGTCGTCCCAATCAGCACGCCGACAACGAGCGTGGCGGCGATCGCCGCCCATTGCGGCAGCGGCAGCCAGGTCGCGCGCCCGGCACGGCGCGAACCGAAGTCGATGATCTTGGCGGGCGGCGGCTCGATCGCGTTCGTCAGCGTTTCCGGCACCGGCGCGGCGGCGACGGTTGCGAACGCCTCCCGCAACCGATCTCCGAAACCGCGATGCTGCTCGGCTAAACGCATCAGCCGCGGGTCGGCCGCGACCTCGGCCTCGACCTCGGCTGCTTCGGCGGCATCGAGCTCGCCGTCGAGCCAGGCAAAGAATTTTTCGTCGTCAATCGCCATCGTCATTCACCTACCAGCGCCAGCAGCGCGGTCCGCCCGCGCACCAGCCGGCTCGATACCGTGCCAATCGGCAGGTCGAGCAATTCCGCGACCTCGCGATACCCAAAGCCTTCGATAAGGATCAGCGCGATCACCTCGCGCTGCTCGGCCGGGAGCCGCTCCATCGCGGCCATCACCCGCTGCAAATCGATCGACGCCTCGATCCCGGCGCGCGGGTCGTGGCCCAGCATCTCGGCCTCGTCCGCCGGAGCTTCCAGTTTGTCCTTGCGCCCGCGCGACCGGACCGTGTCGATCCACAGGTTGCGCATGATCTTGTAGAGCCAGCTGTCGAGCCGCGTCCCTGGCTGCCACTGCGCTTTTGAACGAAGCGCGCGCTCGATCGTCATTTGCGTTAAATCGTCGGCATCGGCCGAGTTTCGGCTGAGGCCGTGGGCAAAGCGCCGCAGCCGCGGAAGCAGCCCGGTAAGCTCGTCCTCGAACGATGGCGATGGGGTCATTCAGCCTCATGTGGATGAAACGACGCTTAATCACCGTTTCATCCTTAAAGGCATAGAAATGGGTTCATCGATGTCCAGCTTTGTTCGTCAACTTGCGACTGCCGCCGCCATCGCCGGGCTCATCGCGAGCGCCGCCGGGGCCCAGCTCTTGCCGCCGATCGCGCTGCCGCCGGTCAATCTTCCGACCGGCAACATCCCGGTCGCCGGTCCGGTCGTCCAGGATGTGCTCGGTTCGCGCGACGCGCAGCAGGTCATCAGCCCGACGCTCGATACAGTCAGCGGCCTCACGCGGCAGATCGCCGAGGCGGGCCCGGCGACGCTGCTCGAATTGAGGCGCCTGCGCCTGCAGCAATTGCTGCGCGACAATCGCCGCCAGCTGGAGAGCGACAGGTCGGGCCAACCGGTCCGGCGCGGCGTGCTGATCGCGATCAATCCCGATCTTCCGTCCCTCCAACAGGCCGAGCGCGCGGGATTCCGGATGATCAGCCAGGAATTGAACCCGGCGCTTGGCCTCAGCACCACCTTCCTTTCGATTCCGAAGGGAATGGCCACCCGCGACGCCTTATGGCGGCTGCGTGTCGCGGCGCCCAGCCTCGAGGCGGACTTCGACCATGTTTTCGAGCCCGCGGGCGGAGCCCTGCTCCCTGTCGCTGGCACCCTGGCGGTCGCCCGCTCCGGTAACGGCGTGCGGATCGGCATGGTCGACGGCGGCGTCGCGTCGCACCCGTCGCTCGCCGGAGCGAACATCGAGCAGCACGGGTTTTCCGGCAACCCGCAGCCGACCGGCCACGGAACCGCGGTCGCCTCATTGATCGTCGGCGACCAGGTTCCGTTCCGCGGTGCGGCGCGCGGTGCGTCCCTGCTAGTCGCCGATGTCTATGGTGGCAGCCGCGCGGCGGGATCGGCGTCGGCCGTCATCCGCGCCCTCAACTGGCTAGTGGCCAAGCAGGCGACCATCATCAACATCAGCCTGGTCGGGCCACCGAACCGGCTGGTCGCCCGCGCTGTCCAACAAGTGCGCGCCCGCGGGATCCAGATCGTCGCCGCGGTCGGCAATGACGGACCCGCCGCCCCGCCCCAATACCCCGCTTCTTACCCCGGCGTCGTCGCGGTCACCGGCGTCGACGCGCGCGGCAAGGCCCTCGTAGAAGCGGGCAAGGCGGCTCACCTCGATTTCGCGGCGCCGGGCGCCGACATGGCGGCAGCCCTGCCCGGGCGGGGATATGCGCGAGTTCGCGGCACCAGCTTTGCCGCTCCGCTGGCCGCGGCACGCCTCGCGCTGGCCGGTTCACCGCAAAGGCTGGCCGCCGAAGCCCGGCCGGGCAAGGGCCGTGTCGGCCGCGGCATCGTCTGCGGCGACTGCCGCACGGAGCCCAAAGCAGTGCGCGCGAAATGATTTTTTTCTTCGCGGGATGAAGCACCGCAGCGGTGTCGTTCTCTTAGGTGAGGGCAGCGAATGCCCCACTACGCAATAAGAGGAAACCGACAATGAAAACCTACATCATTGCAGCCGCGGCGCTGCTCGCCGGCTCGGCGATACCCGCCCAGGCGCAACTACTCGGCAACGTCGGCGGGACCGTCGGCGGTGCGGTCAATGGCACGCTCGGCGGCGCCGTCAACGGTTCGCTCGGCGGCGCGCTCAACTCGGCTGGCAATATTGGCGGCACCATCGGCGGCGTCGGCTCGATCACCAACAGCGTGACCGGCAGCGTCTCCGGTGTCGGCAACGCCTCGGCCAGCAAGTCGGTCGACCGCCGCAACGGTTCGGCCAGCGGCAACGTCGGTCTCGCCGGCACGGTCAGCGGCGCGGTCAACTCGGCGACTTCCGTGACTGGCGCCGGGCAGGACCTCGGCCTTGGCGGTTCGGCCGCGGGCGGCGCGTCCGCGAACAAGAGCGCCGGCTTCGGCGTCCAGGCGATCGGCACCGACCAGCTTGGCGCGCTCGCCGGCCAGGTCAGCGGCACAGGCACAGGAACGGCTAGCGCCGCAGCCAACGCGACCGTCGCGGCGGCCAACTCGCTACACGGTCAGGCAAGCGCCGCGGCCAGTGGCGCAGCCACTGCGGCGACGATGGCGGGCAACAACGCGGCCAGCTCACTCGCCGGCAATGTCAACGGTTCGGCCTCCGGTAACGCCGACGCCAAGGCCGAAGCCCGCAAGCACAATCGCAACTAAGTCCAGGTTCCTTCGATTGGGACACCCCCGGCCCGCCGCCCTCGCTCCCCGGGCGGCGGGCCCTTTTTTAAGATTCGTCGCACCGCTAAGTGCTGGGTGTGGCGAGCGCACCAGCAACCATCCAGCGGCGCGAGAAG
>JBKJYX010000132.1:0-3240 GCA_046715575.1 Sphingomicrobium sp.
CGATGCCTATTCGACCGACAAGGTCGTCGCCGACATTTTCGCGCTGGCCGACGCGCTTGAAATCGACCGGTTCGCGCTGGTCGGCCACGACTGGGGCGGTGCGGCGGCGTGGGCGGCGGCACTGCGAGGCAATCCACGCCTCGAGCGGCTCGCGATCGTCAATTCGCCGCACCCGCTGATCTTCCAGAAAAGCCTGATCGACGACGAGGCGCAGCGCGCCGCCTCGCAGTACATCACCGCCTTCCGCACGCCCGGCTTCGAAGCGGCGGTGGAAGCGATGGGCTTAGAGACTTTCTTCGACAAGACGTTCGGCGGCCATGTCGACCTGGCCGCCATCCCCGAGGCCGAGAGACGCCAATATATCGCCGAATGGTCGCAGCCCGGCGCGCTGAGCGCGATGCTCAACTGGTACCGGGCGTCGCAGCTGATCGTCCCGCCGCCGGGCGCCACCGTGCCGATCCCCGACTGGGCGCTCGGCGCGTTTCCCAAGGTGCGGGTGCCGACGCTCGTCGTGTGGGGGATGCGCGACCCGGCGCTGCTGCCGCTCCAGCTCGACGGCCTCGACCGGCTGGTCGAGGATCTGACCATCGTGCGGCTGCCCGACGCGGGCCATTTCGCGCCGTGGGAAGCGCCAGAACCGGTTGCCCGGGCAGTTGAGGGGTTCCTCGACTAGGCGGGCGAGGCTAAGCGCGGAAGGCAATGAGCAATCTCACCCGTTCCCGCTCGCGCTCCGCCGCCCGCCTCGCCGCGGTCCAGGCGCTGTACCAGCGGGAGATGGAGGGGACGCCGCTCGCCCGCCTGATCAAGGAATTCCACGACCACCGCCTCGGCGCGAAAATCGAGGACGCCCAATATGTCGATGCCGAGCGCGAGTTCTTCGACGACCTCGTCACCGGGGTGGATGCTCGCCGCGAGGAGATCGACGAAGCGATCACGGCGCGGCTGGCCAAGGGCTGGAGCCTCGCCCGGCTCGATCGGCCGATGCGCGCCATCCTTCGCGCCGGCGCCTACGAGCTTCTCGCCCGCAGCGACGTGTCGGTGGGCTCGGTGATCTCCGAATATGTCGACGTCGCCCACGCCTTCTACGACAAGCGCGAGAGTGGCTTCGTCAACGGCCTGCTCGACGCCATCGCCAAACAAGCGCGGGCCGCTCCCGCAAGCTGATGAACGAGGCCGAGGCGATCGAGCGGCTTCGTCGGTTCGCGACCGATCCCGCGGCGCGCGGGCTGGCGGACGATGCGGCGTTGTTCGAGGACTTTGTCCTTACCCACGACAGCATCGCCGAGGGGGTGCATTTTCTGCCCGGCGATCCCCCCGACAGCGTCGCGTGGAAGCTGGTGGCGGTGACCCTGTCTGACCTCGCCGCCAAGGGTGCGGTGCCGGCCGCCGCCCTATTGTCGCTGACGATCGGCGAGGACAGCGACCGGGACGCGGCGTTCATCGACGGGATCGGCACCGCCTGCGCTCATTTCGGCCTGGCCCTGATTGGCGGTGACACGATTGCGTTGCCGCCAGGATCTCCGCGCGTGTTCGGACTGACCGCGATCGGGCACGCGGGACCAACCACGCCGTCGCGCGGCGGCGCGCAACCGGGCGATCGGCTCTGGCTGGTGGGCACGGTGGGTGACTCGGCGGCCGGTCTAGCCCTGCTGACCCAGGATCCGGAAGCGGCGGGCTCGCTGATCGAAGCCTATCGCCGGCCCGTGCCGCTGCTCGCCGCCGGCCAGGCGCTGGCGCCGCACGCTACGGCAATGATGGACGTGTCGGACGGGTTGCTGCTCGATGCGCGGCGCCTGGCTGAGGCAAGCCGCTGCGCCGCGACCATCGACCTCGACGCGCTGCCGCTGTCCAAGACGTTCGTCGCCGAACGCGGCAATGGCCTCGAGGCGCAACTGTTCGCGGCCACCGGCGGCGATGATTATGCCCTGCTCGTCGCCCTCCCCGCCGAGCTCGACCCATTAAGACTTTCTTTACCTTGCGGGACCAGCATCCGCTGCATCGGGACTCTCGGCGCGGACGGCGACATCCTTCGCCTCGTCAGCAATGGAAAGCCCGTCGCGCTGCCGGAGAGGTTGGGTCATGAACATCACGGCAATTCCGTTCCGCCAGTGGCTGGTCGCGCTTAGCGGACTCGCCTGCGGAATGACGGCCGCGCTGCTCATCCACTAATCCTTCAGGCAGGTTGCAACCCGCCTTTTCCCCACATAAAGGGGCGCCAATCCGCCGGCTGCGTCAGCATCGCCGGCCTTTTTGATTTGCCGCCATAAAAGACGGGGAAGACCACCAATGAATTTGATTGTGATCGCGATCGCCTGCGGCGTCATCGCCTTGCTTTACGGCATCCTGACCAGCCGCCAGGTGCTCAGCGCATCGGCCGGCAACGCGAAGATGATGGAAGTCGCCGGGGCAATCCAGGAGGGCGCTTCGGCCTACCTTCGCCGCCAGTACACGACCATTTCCGTCGTCGGCGTGGTGGTCGCGGGAATCGTCTTCTACTTCCTCGGCGCGCTGTCCGCCGGCGCTTTCGTGCTCGGCGCATTGCTGTCGGGCGCGACCGGCTTCGTCGGCATGAACATTTCGGTGCGCGCCAACGTCCGCACCGCCGAGGCCGCGAGCAAGGACCTGCAGCAGGGCCTGACCATGGCGTTCCGCGCCGGTGCGATCACCGGCATGCTGGTCGCCGGCCTGGCCCTGCTCGCGATCGCCAGCTTCTTTTATTATTTGGTCGCGGTCAGCGGGCATGCGCCCAACGACCGGATCGTCGTCGACGCACTGGTCGCGCTCGCCTTTGGCGCCTCGCTGATTTCGATCTTCGCCCGGCTTGGCGGCGGCATCTTTACCAAGGCCGCCGATGTCGGCGCCGACCTCGTCGGCAAGGTCGAGGCCGGGATTCCCGAGGACGACCCGCGCAACCCTGCCGTCATCGCCGATAACGTCGGTGACAATGTCGGCGACTGCGCCGGCATGGCCGCCGATCTGTTCGAAACCTATGTCGTCACCGTCGGCGCGACGATGGTCCTGACCGCCTTGCTGGTGAAGACGGCGGGCGAGGGGCTGCTGGCGCTGATGGCGCTGCCGCTGCTGATCGGCGGCGTCTGCATCCTGACCTCGATCCTCGGCACCTATTTCGTCCGCCTCGGCAAGGGCAACAGCATCATGGGCGCGATGTACAAGGGCTTCGGCGTCACCGCCGTCACCTCGGCGATCGCGATCTACTTCGCCACGCAATATGCGCTGGGC
>JBKJYX010000133.1:0-2621 GCA_046715575.1 Sphingomicrobium sp.
TTCCCGCACATCGCGATCCAGTCGCGCTTCAGCGGGCGGCGCAACGATTTCGCGCCGGAAATCACCCAGTCCAAGAGCGACGAGGCGATCACCGGCGCCCCCTCGGTGACGCTGTACCGCAACGACGGACATTTGCGGCCGCTGGAAGAGATCGAGGCCGACATCATTCGTCTCGCGATAGGCCATTACCGGGGCCGGATGACCGAAGTCGCCCGGCGGCTCGGCATCGGCCGCTCGACGCTTTACCGCAAACTGGGCGAGCTCGGCATCGACACCGCCGCCTGAGGCGTTAGCTTGGCCTGATGCGAAGCATTCTCCTGCCGCTGTTTGCACTGCTCGCCGCTTGCGGCGACTCGGAATCGAGCGCCTCGCCGGCTCCAGTTGTGACGCGGTCGACCCCTTGCACGCAGCACCAGTTCGAAGGCGACCGCTTCACGGTTTGCGATGCCAGGAACGGGCGGATCGAACTGGTCGCCGCGGCTCGCGACCAAACTCCAATCCGCCGACTGGACGACCTCGAAGCGAGCTTGGGCAAGAGGGCAAGCCAAGTCGCCTTCGCGACGAACGGCGGCATGTTCGACGAGGACGGCCGCCCGATCGGGCTGGCGATTGTCGACGGCAAGCACGTGCATGCGACCAACCGCCGAAAGGGCGGCGGCAATTTCCATTTGATGCCCAACGGCGTGTTTCTGGTCCGCCGCGACGGCCAGGCGGAGGTCGTTTCGAGCGTCGATTACAGGCCGTCGAAGGACATCGCCTTTGCCAGCCAGTCGGGGCCGATGCTGGTCATCGACGGCAAAATGCACCCGGCGTTCGATCGCGACGGCCGGTCCCGCTACATCCGCAACGGCGTCGGCATCGCCCCCGACGGCAAGCCGCGCTTCGTTATCAGCGAAGACCAGGTTTCGCTTGGCAAGTTCGCGCGCTTCTTCCGCGACCGGCTCAAGACTCGAAACGCGCTGTTCTTCGACGGCGCGGTGAGCGCCTTGTGGGATCCGGCGAACAATCGCCGCGACTTGACCGTCCCGCTCGGCCCGCTGGTCGTGGTGTTCAGGCCCGCGGCGTCAGCGCCTGGTCGCGCAACCCCCGCCAAACCCTGAGCGCCTGCACGGTCTCGAACACGTCGTGGGCGCGGACGATTTGCGCGCCTTGTTCGGCGGCCTTGAGCGCAAACGCGATGCTGCCGCCGAGCCTCTTGTCCGCCGGTGCCTCGCCCGACAGCGCGCCGATCGTCCGCTTGCGGCTGGCGCCGACGACGATTGGGCAGCCCAGGGAATGGAGCAGCGCCAGGCCGTTCATCAGCTCGAGGTTATGCGCAACCGTCTTGCCGAAGCCGAACCCCGGATCGACGAGGATCATGGACCGGTCGATGCCGGCCGCCTCCGCCGCCGCAATCCGCTCCTCGAGCCATTGATAAACCTCGACCAGCACGTCATCGTAGCTGGGCGCGTCCTGCATCGTCTCCGGTGCGCCCTGGTGATGCATCAGCACCACCGGCACACCGGCCGCCACGACCACGTCCGCCGAGCGCGGATCATAAGTTAGCGCCGACACGTCATTGACCAGCCGCGCGCCGGCCGCGAGCGCCGCCGTCATCACCTCGGCCTTGCGCGTGTCGATCGACACCGCCGCACCGCCGCCCGCGAGCTGGCGGATCACCGGCATGACTCGCTCGGTCTCATCGCCCGCCCACACCGGTTTCGCGCCCGGCCGGGTCGATTCGCCGCCGACATCGATAAGCGCCGCCCCTTCCGCCGCCATGTCCGCGCCAGCCGCAGCAGCCGCAGCCGCAGCCGCATCGGCAAACCGCCCACCATCGGAAAAACTATCGGGCGTCACGTTAAGCACGCCCATCACCTGCGGCTGGTCGAGCCGCACGGTGCGCTCACCCAGCTGGAGCGGCGCCCGCTTGGCGGTCAGCGCCTGCCACTGCACTTTTGTCTGCTCGTCGAGGCGCTGCTCGACCTCACTGACCGCGACAAGTTCGGCCGCGACTCGCTCATTGCCTTCAACGTTCAAAAATTCGACCGCGCTGAACCAAATCAGCCCGCCGGCGAGTTGCGCGACCTTGCCGTCATGGCCGAACGGCGAGTCGACGAACGCGGTCGGGCGGAGGAGAGTGCGCATGGCTCCCGCTATGAAGCGGAGAGATGGCGCTGACGCAATGCATCAAGCGGCTCGAGCTTGCCGCCGCCTTCGACGTGCCAGAACGTCCACCCGTTGCACGACGGCGCGCCCATCAGCGCCGCGCCGACCTGGTGGATCGATCCCGAATGGCCGCCCGACTCGACCGAACCGTCGGCGCGAACCTTGGCTTTCCACCGTCGCTTGGCGTCGGTCAGCATCGTCCCGGCCTCGACCAGCCGGGTCTCGACCAGCTGGCCGAACGCGACCCTCGGCGCCGAGCGCTTGTCGGCCATGCCGATCATCGCGCTTTCATCGAGCGGCAGCGTCGATGCGATGCGCTCGCGCGCCACCGCGACGTAGCTCGTCTCGCGCTCGATCCCGATCCAGCGCCGTCCCAGGCGCCGGGCGACCGCGCCGGTCGTGCCGGTGCCGAAGAACGGGTCGAGCACGACATCGCCGGGCTTGGTGCAGGCGAGCAGGATCCGGTACAGCAG
>JBKJYX010000134.1:0-8714 GCA_046715575.1 Sphingomicrobium sp.
AGATGATGGCCCATCGGACCGGTCAACTCCGGTGGGATGACAAGGCCAAAATCGCCGAGCAGGCTCACCACATAGCCCGACCAGCCGACCGCGACGACCGAAGCGGCGAGCCCATATTCGAGCACCAGCAGAGCCCCCATGACCCAGGCTGCGAACTCGCCAATGGTGGCATAGCTGTAAGTGTAGGCGGACCCCGAAACCGGCAAGGTCGAAGCCAGCTCCGCGTAGCACAGGCCGGCAAAGGCGCAGATGATACCGGCGATCAAGAATGAAAGAACCACTGCCGGGCCGGCGTGGAGCGCTGCGGCGTTGCCGGTGCGGACGAAGATGCCGGCGCCGATGATGCAGCCGATGCCGAGGAAGACCAGGTTCCACGGGCCCAAGGTGCGCTTGAGCTCGCTGGTGCGGGTTTCTTCCTGGATCATGGCGACGCTCTTGCGCAGCCCGATCCGGGCCAGGAAGCTCCTCTTCGGTGCTGAAGTGGCCATGCTCAGAATCCCCTCGAAGCTTTGGTGAAGAGGGAATGAGCCTAGCGCCTCAGACGGTGAGGGCAATCCCTTACGCGACGCGTTCTAGCCGGCGAGCATCGGTCCCAGCGGCTGGCCGCCGAAGATGTGGACGTGCAGGTGGGGGACTTCCTGCCCCGAGCGCTTGCTGACGTTCGACAGCAAACGGTAGCCCTGGACGACCATTTCGGCGTCGCGCGCGACATGGCCGACGGCGCGGACGAAGCCGGCGATCTCGGCGTCCGAAGCGTGGCTCGAGAAATCGTCCCACGATACGTACGAGCCCTTGGGAATCACCAGAATGTGGACCGGCGCCAGCGGGTGGATGTCGTGGAAGGCAAGCGCGTGCTCGTCCTCGTAGACCTTGGTGCAAGGCAGCTCGCCACGAAGGATTTTCGCGAAGACGTTGTCGTCGTCATAGGGCTGCGTCGCGTCGATCGGCATGGTGTTGAGTGTCGTGTTGGGACGAGGCTCGTCAAGGGCAATTGTGCGGCAGTGGCCCGCGCGAGGGCCGCAACGCGCTTGACCGCCAACGCCGCCTCGCTACCACCTCAAAGGCGATGAGCGAAGAGCCGCCCGAGAGTCTGATACCGTACGACGAAATCGTGCAAGAGGCGTTGCGCGACGTGGTCGGGCGCGTGCTCGGCGAGGTCGAGCTGACCGGCGCGCTGCCCGGCGGCCACCATTTCTACATCACCTTCAAGACCCGCCTTCCCGGCGTTTCCATTCCCAAGCACCTGGTCGAGCGCTTTCCCGACGAGATGACGATCGTCATCCAGCATCGTTTCTGGGACCTGAAGGTCGAGGACCAGGGATTCAGCGTCGGCCTGTCGTTCGGCGGCGTGCCGTCGACGCTCCGCGTGCCGTTCGCGGCGGTCACCCAGTTCCACGATCCCGCGGTCGAATTCTCGCTGACTTTCCAGGCCAACGCCGCGCCCGACCTGGCCGAGGAGCTTGAAGCACCTGGAAACGACAGTCCACAGGGCGAGGTGGGCAAAAAGAAGAAGGGCAAGGCCGGAAAGGCCGACGAGGCGGGCGAGGTGGCCGATGATGGATCGAACGTCGTTTCCGTGGACTTCACGCGCAAGAAGTGATGGGCGAGACCCGCACCGAGACCGACAGCTTTGGGCCGATCGACGTGCCGGCCCATAGCTATTGGGGGGCGCAAACCGAGCGGTCGATCGAGAATTTCCCGTTCGGCTCGAACGAGCAGATGCCGCTCGAGATCGTCCACGCGCTGGGTTTCGTCAAACAGGCCGCGGCGCGGGTCAACGCAAGGCTCGGGCTGCTCGAGCCACAGATCGCCGAGGCCATCCAGCAGGCCGCCGAAGAAGTCGCGCGCGGCGATCTCGACGGCCAGTTCCCGTTGGTGATCTGGCAAACCGGATCCGGCACCCAGTCGAACATGAACGCCAATGAAGTGATCGCCGGGCGTGCCAACGAGATGCTGACCGGCAAGCGCGGCGGCAAGGAGCCGGTCCACCCCAACGACCATGTCAATAAGAGCCAGTCGTCCAACGACTGCTTCCCGACCGCGATGCACGTCGCCGCCGCCCGGGCGATCCATGCCAAGCTGCTGCCGGCGATCAAGGGCATGCGCGACAAATTGGCCGAGCTGGCCAAGCGCTGGGACGGGATCGTGAAGATCGGCCGCACCCACCTGCAGGATGCGACACCGCTGACCCTGGGCCAGGAATTCTCAGGCTATGCGGCCCAGATCGGCGACAATATCGAGCGGATCGAACAAATGCTGCCGCGGCTCTATCGGCTGGCCCAGGGCGGCACCGCGGTCGGCACCGGCCTCAACGCCCCCAAGGGCTTCGGCGCCGACTTCGCCAAGGAGATGGCGAATTTGACGCGGCTGCCGTTCGTCAGCGCCCCCAACAAATTCGCGGAGATGGCGGCGCATGATACGATGGTCGAATTGTCTGGCATATTCAATACGTTGGCCGTGTCGCTGACCAAGATCGCCAACGACATCCGGCTGCTGGGCTCGGGGCCGCGCAGCGGGCTGGGCGAACTGAGGCTGCCCGAGAACGAGCCCGGAAGCTCGATCATGCCGGGCAAGGTCAACCCGACCCAGGCCGAGATGATGACGATGGTCGCCGCCCAGGTGATAGGCAATCATGTCGCGGTGACGGTCGGCGGGATGCAGGGCCATCTCGAATTGAACGTGTTCAAGCCGCTGATCGGCGCGAATATCATCCGCTCCATCAACCTGCTCGCGATCGCCATGGAGAGTTTCACCAGGCGCACTCTGGACGGTCTCGAGGCCGACGAGCAGCGGATTGCCGAGCTCGTGAACCGGTCGCTGATGCTGGTCACCGCGCTGGCGACCGAAATCGGCTACGACAATGCCGCCGCGATCGCCAAGCACGCGCACAAGCAGGGGCTGACGCTCAGGCAAGCGGGGCTCGACCTGGGCCTGGTCGACGAGGCAACATTCGATCGCGTTGTCCGGCCCGAGACTATGGTCGGCAAGTAAAGGAAATCGCCATGCGCCTCGCTCCAATCGCGCTCACCGGACTGGCCATCCTGGCGCTCGGCGGATGCGCCTCGAGCGAGGCGCCGCGCGAGCGTGGGCGCGGCACCTCCACGCGGCCGCCGATCGTCATCCGGCCGCTCTTCCCCGCCGATTACATGGCCGCCGCCTCGTCGATCGACCTCTATGAAATCCGTTCGTCCGAGTTGGCCCTGACCCGCGCCGCCAACCCCCGCCTCCGCGACTTCGCGCGAACCATGATCGCCGACCATGGCGGCACGTCGGCGCAGCTGTCGTTTGCCGGCCGCCGGCTCAACCTACTGCCGTCGGCGACTTTGCTTGCCGCGCATCAGGCGCTGTTCGACGAATTGTCCGCGAGCGGCAATTTTGACGCGACCTACCGCCGCCAGCAGCTCGCCGTGCACCAGGCGGCGCTGAAGCTGCACGGCGATTTCGCGGCCCGCGGCGAGAGCCCGACCTTGCGCAGTGTCGCGCGGAACGCCGTGCCGATCGTCCGCCGTCACCTCGACATGTTGCGGAGAATGTAATGCGAGCCTCGCCCATCCTGATCGGCCTTGCGGCCGGGCTTTCCGCCTGCGCTTCGCTGGCGCCGACGCCGAGCAATGCGAGCGGCCAATGGGGCGGGCCGCACATCGGCCTGATCCTGGAAGGCGGGCTCGGCACCGTTGAATATGATTGCGCGTCGGGGACCATCGATTCGCCCGTCTTCCCGGCAGCCGACGGCAGTTTCACCGCGACCGGCACGCACCGGCCCGGCCAGGGCGGACCGATCCGCGTCGGGCAAATCTTCACCAGCGTCCGGGCGACCTATGCCGGCAAGATCGAGAAGGATCACATCACGCTTGGCGTGGTCCTCGAGGACGGGACCGCCCTGGGCCCGTTCAGCCTCGACCGCGGGGTCCCGGCACAGTTGACCCGCTGCCTTTAGCCGCAGGTCGCGCGTTCGACGGTCAGAGTTTGAAATTCACCCGCATGCCGACATTGTCGATGCCGGGGTTCTGGCGGCCGAACAATTGAGCGTGGCTCATGTGGACCCAGCTGGCCTCGATGCTGAGGCGGTCGTTGATCTGGGCGCCGATGCCTAGCTCCGGTTGGAACAACACGCGGCTGCCGAACGCGATTCGGTCGGTGCGGTGGAAATTGTCGGTCGAGCCATTGTGGATGGCGATGCCGACCCCTGGCCGCACGTAGATCTGCCGGCCGAATTTTGCCGAGATGCCGACCGCCGCATAGCTCGTCTCACCGGCCGTATTGAAGGCTCCAAAGATGTAGGGCTGGAGCGGGGTCGATCCGATCCGCTCGCCGCGCCAGCCCAGCTGGAGATCGACGCCGTCCTCAAAAATGCTCCTGGTCAGCGGTGATTTGATGTCATGGATATAGACCCCGCCAAACAGTTCGCCGGCCTGCGCCGGGGCACTGGCGATGACGGACAGGCACAGGCCGCCAATGGCAATAGCGATACGCTTCACAAGGACTTCTCCCATCGTTCGGGCATCAATGCTTGGCCGGGCAATTCGTGCCGGGCCGTCACCCACCCGACTGCCACGCGCGGATCGCGTCATTGGGGGCGAGCAGCATCCACACGTTCAGGGTCAAATTGTCGCGGATGACGTAAAGCGGCACCAGCTCAAGCACCAGGACGATCGCGATCGACGCCCACAGCGGCAGGCGGCGCGCGGCGAGGAAGCCCAAGGCCATCATCGCGACGTCGCTCATGTTGTTGAGAATGCTGTCGCCCGAATAGCCGAGCGCGATCGTTGCCTCGCGGTAGCGGTCGATGACCGCGGGTGTGTTCTCCGCCACCTCCCAGGCCGTCTCGACAAGCAGCGCCGCCAGGAATCGCCGCTCGATCGGCCAGCCGCGCGCGACAAAATGCAGAGCGGCGTAGAACAGGAGACCGTGAACGATGTGGCTCGGGCTATACCAGTCAGCGAGCATCTGGCTTTGCCTGGCCCCGACCGGTCCCCACAGCTCAACCGTTCCGCAAGCGCAGATCGGCGGCCGGCCCATCGCCAACAATATCACCACGGCGGCGCCGACGATTAGCATTGCCGCAAGCACGGCCCGGGAACGGGTGGTCATCGTGTGCAGGCTTAGCAGACGGGAGCAGCTTGCAAAGCTCGGCGGATGGCCCGATCAGCCGAACCCATGCTGCGCACTTACGGACCTAGCTGTGATGGAAGCATCATCGAGGCCAGCCAAAGCTTATGCGCCGATTGATCTGATCAGTCGCGCAGCATCAAGGGTTCCAGATCGGCGGGGGAAACCGCGATGGCGTCGACCGCATCCGGCGCATCCTGCTTGGGCGGCAAGCCGCGGCGACGGGCCAGCGCCGCATAAGCGAGCGCGAGATGGCCGGCGACTTCCACGCCTTCGTCGTCGCCCCTGCCGAAGCTGGCGGAGCGCGCCTCGGCTGTGCGGCGGCGGAAATATTCGCGGTCGTGGGCCATGGCCCAGTTACTACCGCGAAACGAAGACCCAAAGGAGTCACCGCCAGTCGTCCGGGCGCGATGGTTATTCCGTTGGGCGCAACCGGAAGCGCATTCGAGCCGTTCAACCGGATTAGATGCCCCACGATAAGCCAAACGGTAAGGAAAAGAGCGCTTTTGAGCGGATTAGCTGCGATATTTCGGCGTGGGTCTCGGACGTCGCCGCCAATCCGTTCGCGCAGCTCGGCGTCATCGTCATCTGCGTGTCGTGGTTCGCGATTGGTCTCGACACGGGCGTTCTCACCGCGGTCCTGTCGATCATGGCGATTTCGCTGACCCAGATGGTCCTCAGCCGGCAGAACGAGCGCGAAGCGCAAGCCCACCGGCGCGATGTCGCGATGCACGCCAAGCTCGACGAGCTGGTTCTCGCGTCGCGGCTTGCGCGCGACGAAATGGCCGGAATCGAGGATCTCGAGGAGGACCAGATCGAGCATCTTAAGGAAGAGGCCAGGGACGCGATTCACGCGGCCGATGACAAGGACGCTGGTCCCGCCGAGCGGGACGCAGCCAAGAAGGCAATCGACGCGGCCGACCGAGGGATCAAGGCGCACTCGGATTCAAAGACCGCGCCAACGAAGCGCGCCGCGTCGGCCAAGAAGTAGCTTGCCCATGGCGATGACCGCGGGGGCTTGCTAAGGGCGCGGACGCCCACGCTGCAACCCCTTTTCAGTTTTCGAGGACGCGTCATGAACCCGACCGGCCAGGACAGTCTCAACACCCGCTCCAGCTTGACGGTCGGACCCAAGACTTACGCTTATTATTCGCTGGCCAAGGCCGGCGAGGCACTCGGCGATATTTCCCGCCTGCCGTTCTCGATGAAGGTGCTGCTCGAGAACCTCTTGCGCTTCGAGGACGGCGTAACGGTCACTCGCGACGACCTCCAGTGCATGGTCGACTGGCAGAAGGAGCGGCGGATCGCGCGCGAGATCCAGTACCGCCCGGCGCGGGTGCTGATGCAGGATTTCACCGGCGTGCCCGCAGTGGTCGACCTGGCCGCGATGCGCGACGCGATGAGCGGGCTCGGCGGCGATCCGCAAAAGATCAACCCGCTGGTGCCGGTGCATTTGGTGATCGACCACAGCGTGATGGTCGACGAGTTCGGCACGCCGCAATCCTTCGGCAAGAATGTCGAACTGGAATATGCCCGCAACGGCGAGCGTTATGAGTTTTTGAAATGGGGCGCCGCCGCGTTCGACAATTTCCAGGTGGTCCCACCGGGCACCGGCATCTGCCACCAGGTCAATCTGGAATATGTCGCGCAGTGCGTGTGGGTGTCCGAGGACCAGGCGGGCGAAACGCTGGCCTATCCCGACACGCTGGTCGGCACCGACAGCCACACGACCATGGTCAACGGCCTGGGCGTGCTCGGCTGGGGCGTCGGCGGGATCGAGGCCGAAGCGGCGATGCTCGGCCAGCCGGTCAGCATGCTGATCCCCGAAGTGATCGGCTTCCGCCTGGCAGGCGAGCTTCGCGAAGGGATTACCGCGACCGACCTGGTACTGACGGTGACTCAAATGCTGCGTGCCAAGGGCGTGGTCGGGCGGTTCGTCGAATTCTACGGGCCCGGCCTCGGCTCGCTGAGCCTCGCCGACCGCGCGACCATCGCCAACATGGCGCCCGAATATGGCGCGACCTGCGGCTTCTTCCCGATCGACGAGCGCACCGTTGAATACCTTCGGCTGACCGGGCGCGACGAGGAGCGGATCGAGCTGGTCCGCGCTTATTGCCAGGCGCAGGGCCTGTGGCGCGACGACGCCTCGCCCGAGCCGGTGTTCACCGACACCCTCGAGCTCGACATGACCACCATCGAGCCATCGCTGGCCGGGCCCAGGCGGCCGCAGGACCGGGTGCGATTGAGCGACGTCGACGACCAGTTCAACGCCGAGCTCGAGAGCACCTACAACAAGCACCAGGAGCCGCGGGTCGCGGTCGAGGGCGAAGCTTACGACCTCGGTAACGGCGACGTGGTGATCGCCGCGATCACCAGCTGCACCAACACCTCGAACCCGTCGGTGCTGGTCGCCGCCGGGCTGGTGGCGCGCAAAGCGCGGGCCAAGGGGCTGAACAGCAAGCCTTGGGTCAAGACCAGCCTGGCGCCGGGAAGCAAGGTAGTCAGCGATTATCTCGACGCCAGCGGTTTGAGCGAGGATTTGAACGCGCTGGGCTTCGACCTCGTCGGCTATGGTTGCACCACCTGCATCGGCAACTCAGGGCCGCTGTCCGAGCCGATTACCAAGGCGATCGCTGACAATGATCTCGTCGCGGTCAGCGTGCTGTCGGGCAACCGCAACTTCGAGGGCCGGGTGTCGCCCGATTGCCGCGCCAACTATCTCGCCTCGCCGCCGCTGGTGGTCGCTTATGCCCTCAAGGGATCGGTGCGCGGCGACCTCGCCGGTGAGCCGATCGGCATCGCGACCAACGGCGAGCCGGTCTTCCTGAAGGACATCTGGCCGACTAACGAAGAGGTGCGGAAGCTGATCGACCAGCACCTCCATTCGAGCATGTTCGTGTCGCGCTATGGCGACGTTTACACCGGCGACGACCGCTGGCGCTCGATCGAGATCAGCGGCGGCGAAACCTATGCGTGGCCGCCCGAGTCCACCTACATCAAGAACCCGCCCTATTTCACCGGCATGACCATGACGCCGGTGCCGCCGGGCGACATCGCCGGCGCCCACGCTCTTGCCGTGTTCGGGGATTCGATCACCACCGATCACATCTCGCCGGCCGGCGCGATCAAGCTCGATAGTCCGGCCGGCAAATATCTCATCGACAAGGGCGTGCCGCGAGCGGAGTTCAACAGTTATGGCGCGAGGCGCGGCAATCACGAGGTGATGATGCGCGGCACGTTCGCCAACATCCGCATCAAAAACCGCATGCTCGATGATGTCGAGGGCGGGTTCACGCGGTACGTCGGGGCGGGTGGGATCGAAAGCGCCGAAACGCTGCCGATCTACGACGCGGCGATGCGCTACATGGCCGACGGCACGCCGCTGGTGGTCATCGCCGGCAAGGAATATGGCACGGGCAGCTCGCGGGACTGGGCGGCCAAGGGCACCGTGCTGCTGGGCGTGCGGGCGGTGATCACCGAGAGCTTCGAGCGCATCCACCGATCGAACCTGGTCGGGATGGGCGTCCTGCCGCTGCAGTTCCAGGACGGGGAGACGGCGGACAGCCTCGGGCTCGACGGCAGCGAAACCTTCAGCATTTCAGGCG
>JBKJYX010000135.1:0-6424 GCA_046715575.1 Sphingomicrobium sp.
ACGTCGTGGCGGTTGGACGACGGCAGGAAATCGAAGAAATCGCGCGTCGCCAGCAACGCGTCGACATCATTCTCGAACGCCACGTCCGCGACCCCCGACTTGGTCGTGTGGGTGACGGCGCCGCCCAATTCCTCCTGGGTGACGACCTCGTTGGTCACCGTCTTGACGACGTCGGGGCCGGTGACGAACATGTAGCTGCTGTCCTTCACCATGAAGATGAAGTCGGTCATCGCCGGCGAATAGACCGCGCCGCCCGCGCACGGGCCCATGATCAGCGACACCTGCGGGATGACGCCGCTGGCGAGCACGTTGCGCTGGAACACTTCGGCATAGCCGGCGAGGCTGGCGACGCCTTCCTGGATGCGCGCGCCGCCGCTGTCATTGAGGCCGATGACCGGCGCGCCGACCTTCATCGCCGCGTCCATCACCTTGCAGATCTTCTGAGCGTGACGCTCTGAGAGCGAGCCGCCGAACACAGTGAAATCCTGCGCGAAGACAAAAACCAGCCGGCCGTTGATGGTGCCCGATCCGGTGACGACGCCATCACCGGGGATCTTCTGGCTGTCCATGCCGAAGTCGGCGCAATTATGCTCGACGAACATGTCGGCTTCCTCGAAGCTGCCGGGGTCGAGCAGGACGGACAGACGCTCCCGTGCGGTGAGCCGTCCTTTGGCATGCTGCGCTGCAATACGTTGCTCGCCGCCGCCGAGCTTGGCCAGTTCGCGGCGTTTTTCGAGTTCTTCGATGGTCGTAGCCATGGATTCCCGCTCAGCAAGCGCTTCGGAGGCCGACTTCCTTCCATGCGGCGGCCATTAGGTCAATCAGTGCCGGTGGTGTATGTTGCACTGCACAAGAGCCTATTTCAATTATCTGCGCCAGGGTCGCGGAACCCTAACCGGCGCACGCCCGTTGAACAGGTAGGTTTCTAACATCAGAGGGAATATTCGGGAAATGCTGAATCGCGTCGAGGTGCCAGTTGAGTCGTTTGCCGAACCCTCGTCACGAGGTTCGGAGCGCCCGAATTTGATCTGTTTTTCGCACTTGCGGTGGGACTTCGTGTTCCAGCGGCCGCAGCATTTAATGAGCCGCTTCGCCGAGGACATGCCCGTCGTGTTCTGGGAAGAACCGATGGACATTGGCGCGAACGAAACACCCTATCTCCAAGTCCGCGAGGCCGAGGGCTTCCCGAGCGTCCGCGTGGTCGTCCCGCACCTTCCCCAGGGGCCCAGCGAGGGGCGACGCGACGCGAGCTTAAAGGTGCTGCTCGATGGCCTTATTTCAACGCTGAGCAGGCCGCTGATCGCCTGGTATTACACGCCGATGATGCTGACGTTCTCGAGGGCCCTCGACACCGACACCTTGGTCTATGATTGCATGGACGAGTTGAGCAAATTCCGTTTCGCGCCGGACGGGCTGCTCGAGCTCGAGCAGGAGCTGATCGACAAGGCCGACCTCGTCTTCACCGGCGGGTCGAGCCTGTTCGAAGCCAAGAAGGACCGCCACTCATCCGTCCATTTGTTCCCGTCGTCGGTCGATCGCGCGCATTTCGGCCAGGCGCGCACCGCGGTCGAGGATCCGGCCGACCAGGCCGAACTGCCGCACCCGCGTCTCGGCTTTTTCGGCGTGCTCGACGAGCGGTTCGACATCGAGCTGCTTGACCGGATCGCGCAAATGCGCCCCGACTGGTCGTTCGTGATGGTCGGCCCGGTGGTTAAGATCGCGCCCGAGGACCTGCCTCAGCACTCCAACATCCGCTATCTCGGGCCCAAGACTTACAATGAGCTTCCGTCGTACCTCGCCGGCTGGGACGTCGCGCTGATGCCGTTCGCGATGAACGAGTCGACCCAATTCATCTCACCCACCAAGACGCCCGAATATCTCGCCGGCGCCAAGCCGGTGGTATCGACCCCGGTCAAGGACGTGGTGCGCCACTACGGCCAGCTCGAGGGCGTCCAGATCGCGGGCGACGCGATAAGCTTTGTCGCGGCATGCGAGGCGGCGCTTGAGCTCGCCAAGGACCCGCGCGGCAACTGGCTCGCCGAGGCCGATTTGATGCTCTCCGCGACCAGCTGGCACACCACCCAGGCGCGTATGGCGGGCCTGATCGCCGAAGTCCTGGGCGAACGTACGGACCAGAGGACGCCGGCGCTGCTGGTGGCCGCGGAATGACCAGCATCGGCGGGCCCCAGGGTCGCTACGACTATCTCATTGTCGGGGCCGGTTTCGCCGGTTCGATCCTCGCCGAGCGATTGGCCGATGAACATGGCGCACGCGTGCTGCTGATCGACCGCCGCAATCACATCGGCGGGAACGCTTACGACGAGAAGGACGAAGCGGGAATCCTGTACCACAAGTACGGGCCGCACATCTTCCACACCAACAGCGAGCAGGTGGTCGAATATCTGTCGCAGTTCACCGAGTGGCGGTCGTATGAACACCGCGTGCTGGCGCAGGTGCGCGGCCAGCAGGTGCCGATCCCGATCAACCGCACGACCTTGAACATGCTGTTCGACGCGGGCCTCAAATCCGAAGGCGACGCTGCGGCATTCCTCGCTGCACGCGCCGAGCCGGTCGAGGACATCCGGACGTCCGAGGACGTCGTCATCAACGCCATCGGACGCGAGCTCTACGAACTGTTCTTCCACGGCTACACGAGCAAGCAGTGGGGCGTCGACCCGAGCCAGCTCGACAAGCAGGTAACGCAGCGCATTCCGACGCGCACCAACACCGATGACCGCTACTTCGGCGACAGTTTCCAGGCGATGCCGAGCGACGGCTACACGGCGATGTTCGAACGGATGACCGCCAACCCGCTTATCGAAAAAATGCTCGGCACCGACTATCACGACGTCAAGGACGCAATCGACGCCGATCACATCATCTTCAGCGGGCCGATCGACGAATATTTCGATTTCCGCTTCGGTAAGCTGCCGTACCGCAGCTTGCGGTTCGATCACCGGACGCTCGACCAGGAGCAGTACCAGCCGGTCGCGGTGGTCAATTATCCGTCGCCCGACACGCCCTACACGCGGATCAGCGAGTATAAGCATTTGACCGGGCAGAAGCACCCGAAGACCAGCATCACCTATGAGTATCCGTCGGCCGAGGGCGATCCCTATTACCCGATTCCGCGGCCGGAGAATCAGGAGCTGTTCAAGCGCTACGAAGCGCTCGCCGATGAGACGCCGGGGGTCACCTTCGTCGGCCGGCTCGCGACCTATCGCTATTACAACATGGACCAGATCGTCGGCCAGGCGCTGGCGACGTTCCGGAAGCTGGATGAGAAGCGACGGCTCGGAGGGCCGCAGGAGTCTGCGGCAGCGGCTGCATGATCACGGCCGGCGCGGGCGCGCCACTGGAGCTGTGGGGCGGCGTCGAATGCACCGTCGTCCGCATCGGCGATGATTACCGCAACCAGCTGATCGATACCGGCCACGCCTCGCGAATGAGCGATCTCGATGCGATGGCCGAACTCGGCATCAAGGCGGTGCGCTATCCGATCCTGTGGGAGACGATCGCGCCGGACGTGCCGACAGAGCTCGATTTCACGTGGCACGACGCTCGGTTGAAGCGGCTGCGCGAGCTTGGCATCAAGGTAATCGGCGGCTTGGTCCACCATGGGTCAGGGCCGCGCTACACCCATTTGCTCGATCCCGAATTCCCGACGCTGTTGGCCGATTTTGCCGCCAGGGTCGCGAAGCGATATCCGTGGATCGACGCCTGGACGCCGGTCAACGAACCGCTCACCACGGCGCGCCTGTCGTGCCTCTATGGGCATTGGCACCCGCATCTTCGCGACATCGATGCGGCGTTCCGCGCGACGGTGATCCAGTGCCTCGGCATCGCCCGGGCGATGACCGCGATCCGTGGCGTCAATCCAGAGGCGCAGCTGCTCGCTACCGAGGACATCGGCAAGAGCTTCTCGACCGACCCGCTGACGTATCAGGCGGACCATGAAAATGAGCGCCGCTGGCTGAGTTTCGACCTTCTCGCGGGGCGCGTGGTTGAAGGTCACCCGTTCCACCGCTGGCTGCGCAACAAGGCGGCCTCGCAGGCGGAGCTCGACGAGCTCGTCGCCGGTGCCGGCATGCCCGACATCATCGGGTTCGACCATTATCTGACCAGCGAGCGTTTCCTCGACCATCGCGTCGATCGCTATCCGGGCGTCGAACCGGGATCGAACGAGCGGCATGCATATGTCGACGTGGAGGCGGCCCGAATCGATCATTTGAGGCCGCTGCTTGGTCCTGGAGCGCGGCTCCGGGAGACCTGGGAGCGCTACGGTTTGCCGATCGCGGTGACCGAAGTCCACCACGGCTGCACGCGCGAGGAACAGGTCCGCTGGCTGCATGAGATGTGGAGCGCGGTCGAAGCCGAACGCGGCCGCGGGGCCGACATCCGAGCGGTGACTTTGTGGGCGCTGTTCGGCGTGGTCGACTGGCGGTCGCTGCTGACGCGCCGTGTAGGCACCTATGACGTCGGCGCCTTCGACACGCGCGCACCTTCGCCCCGACCGACCTTGGTGGCGAAAGCGGCAGCCAAGCTCGGGCGCGGCGAAACCTTTGACCATCCGCTGCTCGACCTGCCGGGCTGGTGGAAGCGCCCCGGCCGGACGCTCGCCCGGCCGCGCTACGACACGATGCCGGCAAGCGCGATGGCGGCGCGGCCGATCCTGATCACCGGCGCGACCGGCACGCTCGGCCCGGCCTTCTCGCGGATCTGCGCTCATCGCGGCCTCGCTCATGTCCTGACCAGTCGGGCCGAGCTAGACATCACCAACGAAGCGTCAATTGCCGCCGCACTCGAGCGCATCAAGCCTTGGGCAATCATCAACACCGCCGGCTTCGTCCGCGTCGCCGAGGCGGAGCAGCAGTCCGACGAATGCTTCATGATCAACGCTACCGGCCCCGAGTTGCTCGGCCGCGCCTGTGCCTTGCATGGCATTCCGCTGGTGACCTTCTCTTCCGACCTGGTGTTCGACGGCAAGCTCGGCCGGTCATACATCGAACCCGACCGGACCGGGCCGGCGAACGCCTATGGTCGCAGCAAGGCCGAAGCCGAGGCGCGGCTGCTGGCGATCGACAGCGATGCGCTGATCATCCGCACCAGCGCCTTCTTCGGCCCGTGGGACCGCTCCAATTTCCTGTTCGACACGATCGAGCGATTGAAGCGCGGGGAGGAGGTGGTCGCCTCCGACAAGACGATCGTTACGCCGACTTACGTTCCCGACCTGGTGCACGCGACGCTCGACCTGTTGCTCGATGACGAAAAAGGCATCTGGCACCTGACCAACCAGGGCGCGGTCAGCTGGCACGATCTCGCCCGCGAAGTGGCCGGCATGGCTGACGTCAGCCGAGACCGGGTGCGGGTGGCGGAGAATGCCGATCCATCCGACACCAGCCTGACCAGCAGCCGCGGCCTGTTGCTACGCCCGCTCGATCAGGCACTCGGCGATTTCGTCAAACATTCGGAGACGCTGGGCGAGCGGGGTTAGCTCACGACTGCCGCGCCGAGTCCTTGCTGGCCGCGTGGCGTTCTAGCTCGTCGCCGACCAGCCGCACGACGTGGATGACATTGGTCGACCCGGCGGTCCCGAACGGCACTCCGGCCATCAGCACAACGCGGTCGCCGCCCTCGGCAATACGGTGGCGCAAAGCCATGCGCTTGGCCTTGGCGACCATTTCCTCGAAGCTGGAAACGTCGCGGGTGTGTACCGCGTGCACGCCCCACAAAATGCCCAGGCGGCGGTCGGTGGTCAGCGACGCGCTCATCGCCAGTAGCGGCACCGACGGGCGTTCCCGCGCAATGCGGCGAGCGGTCGAGCCCGAGCTGGTGTAACAGACCATGGCGGTGGCCGAGACGGTGCTGGCGATATGGCGCGCCGAACCGGCGAGCGCGTCGGCCGTGGTCGGCTCCAGCCGGGTCGGGGTGAAATGAATGCGCGCGGGATAGATTGGGTCGCGTTCGGCGCTCGAGGCAATCCGGTCCATCATCGCCACCGCCTCGCGCGGATATTGGCCGGCGGCGCTTTCGGCCGACAGCATCACCGCGTCGGCACCGTCGTAGATCGCGGTCGCGACATCGCTGACTTCGGCCCGGGTCGGGGTTGGCGAGATGATCATCGATTCGAGCATCTGTGTCGCCACCACCACCGGCTTCCCATAGTGCCGAGCACAGGCGATGATCCGGTTTTGCAGCGGCGGCACCTGTTCTGGCGGCAGCTCGACGCCGAGATCGCCGCGCGCGACCATCACTGCGTCGGCCAGTGCGACGATATCGTCCAGCTGGTCGATCGCCGCCGGCTTCTCGATCTTGGCGAGCAGCGCCGCTTTCTCCCCAATCAGTTCCCGCGCCTCGGCGACATCCTCCGGCCGCTGGACGAACGACAAGGCGATCCAGTCCGCCTTCTGCTCGAGCGCGAAAA